>CAMQRG010000048.1 GCA_947036475.1 uncultured Clostridia bacterium | reverse complement strand
GTATGACGACATAGCGGAAACCTACCCCGCACAGGCGTCCACAGAGCGGCTTGTCATCGTTCCCACCCTGCCAGCCCTGCCTGAAACTCTGCCCGATGGAATTTCGCTGTCCGTACTGCCGGGCAGCGTTACGCCAGGCGGCGCGTCCTTCCGCCTGTTTCACAACACAAACGCAGAACTGCTATTTGGCTCCGACTACGCACTGCAAAAGCTGCAAAACGGAAAATGGACCAATCTGCCCTATGCCATTGAAAACGGGGCGTTTACAATGGAAGCGTACAACCTGCCAAAAGGCGAGCCGCAAACGCTTACGGTCAGCTGGGGCTGGCTTTACGACGAACTGCTCCCCGGAGAATATCGTCTGGTTAAGACCGTCACAGATTTCCGCGGCACAGGAGATTACGACAATTACACCCTGACCGCAGAATTTACCGTTGGTGAATTTATCTCCTGTAACTAAACCTTTTCTTCCACGCCAGCATTTTTGTAACAGTTCCAAAATAAAAACGGGTTGGAAATTTACTTTCCAGCCCGTTTTTGTGTATACAATATAATATTCTTACAGTGTCAGGGAAGGTGCAGCATATGTTCTTGTGCCCAGTTCGTTATCCAGCATGTAAAGCCCTTTCGGGTCGCTGCCAAACAGTTCCATCTTTGTAATCAGGTCGTTAGCATTGGTTTCTTCCTCGCCCTGCTCCTTTACGAACCAATCCAAAAACTGTGTTGTACGGAAATCATTCACATCTCTTGCCGCCGCATAAATCGTATGAATCAGTTCTGTTACATATTCCTCATGTGCAAGCCCTGCTTTCAGCGGGTCAATCAGCCCTTCCATTTTCACATCAGGTTTTGCGATTGCCTCCAGCGTAACCGTTTCATTGTTGTTATGCAGGTACTGATAGAACAGCAGTGCATGGTCACGTTCCTCCTGCGCCTGAATTTTATACCAGTTCGCAAAGCCATTCAGGCCCTTTGCTTCATAGAAATTTGCGAAATCCAGATAAAGATACGCGGAATAAAACTCCTTATTTACCTGTGTGTTCAGCAGTTCTGCAACATTTTTGTTCAGCATATTTTCTCCTCCTGTTTTACATCTCTTTTCTTATTCTTCCTCTGTCTGCTCCTGCGGCGCACGAATCGTACGCACCTTTTCAATGCGTTTTTCCTCAATGCTTTCCACTTGGAACAACCAGCCGCTAACAGAAATTTCCGGCTTTTCTTCCTCGTCCGGAATACGCCCCAGCCTGCCAATCAGATAGCCGCCCAATGTATCGTAATCCTCATCATCTTCAAAGGCAATACCAAGCAGTTCTTCCACATCGCCAAGGTCCGTTGTGCCGTTAATGCGGTAATCATCTTCCCCAATAGGGCAGATGTCCTCTTCTTCCTCTACGTCATACTCATCGAAAATATTGCCCACAATTTCCTCAATAACGTCTTCCATCGTAACGATGCCTGCCGTACCGCCGTATTCGTCAATTACGATTGCCATATGCACCTTTTCCCGCTGCATCTCCTGAAAAAGCTCGTCCGTTTTTTTGGAAAACGGCACAAAATATGGCGTCATGAGAATATCTTCAATATGAAAATAATCTTCCTCCATGCGTTTCGCATCTCCAAGGATATATTTTACCATATCCTTTACATGGAATACGCCGACAATATTGTCAATACTTTCGTCATACACCACGATACGGGAATATTTTTCTTCCGTTATGACGTTCGTGATATCCTCCAGCGTTGCGTCCAGCGGAATTGCAACAATATCCGTCCGATGGGTCGCAATTTCGCCCACAGAAATATTACTCAAATCGAAAATGTTGTTGATCATTTCCTTTTCCGTTTCGTCAATGCTGCCCATATCGCCGCCCGCATCGACCATCTGGCGGATGCCTTCCTCGGTGATGTTGTTTTCCTGTTCTGCCTTCTTTTTTTTCATCAGCAGAGAAATCAGAAACAAATTGACCAACAGCGATATGATTAAACCTATTGTGGTTTCCAAAAAAAGTCCTCCTTACAAATACGTCATTCTCCCTCTTGTAGTTTATTACCAAACGGCCAAACTGTCAAGTATATAGCGGCAGTATCCAGCAAAATCCGCGCAAAACGCACCCGCAATGACACGCAAAAAAGCCCTGCCAAATGTATTGCCTTCAGCCGGACTTTTCTACTGTTCCAATATTGATACCAGACGTGTACAGTCTTATTCGTTAGAATCGAAATCCTTAATGATTGGGGGAATCTGCGAAATCATGTTATCCATGTCTTCAAACATCGCGCTTTTCGTCGTTCCCAGGCGGCTTGCCCGTTCAATATGACGCACAACATCTTGATACTTATCCTTGATATTATCGAAAAAAGTGCAAATCGTTTGCAGCGCATTCTGAGAATCCCCAATCACGCCGGCAATCTCCTCCTGCACAGAAGACGCGCCTTCTGCGGCATCTGTAATTTTCCGGAAGGATTCATAAGTACTGTTCACTGTTTGAATGCTGTCCCCCAGCACATGCTGCGAAGCTGCAATGCTGTCGCTCAGCTGGTTCGTGTCGCGTTCCACATCGCGTATCCCCGCGTCAACCTCATTCGCAAGCCCCTTAATCTGCTCCGCAAGCTCTTTTACATTCGTTGCAACCACAGCAAAGCCCTTGCCTTCCTGCCCCGCTCTTGCCGCCTCAATGGATGCATTGATTGCAAGAATATTTGTCTGCTCTGCAATAGATACGATTTTTCCCATACAACTCTGTATGCCATGGACAGCCTCTTTCAGCTGTTCAAATGTCTGCTCCATATCGCTGTAAGATTTTTCCACTTCCATTGAGGATTCCTTCATCTCCGCAACCTTGCTTTCCGCCTCTGTCACAGCCTCCGAAATTTCCTGCCGGACGTCTACAAAGCGACTCGCCGCATTATTGATATTGGAAAAAGAGCCGCCAAAATCCTGTAACTCCTCCTGAAAATGGTCTGCCTCCCGCATTACGCCGGAAAAGGAACTGCCTACCATGCTCAATTCCCTCAGCGATTCCACTTCTTTCCGAACCAACTGTTTCTGATACTCTTTCAAGCTGCCTGCCACATGCGCCACCGGATAAAGGCTGTTTGCGGCACGTTTTTCCTGCACAGGCTGTTTTTTTTCTGATTTGAAAAACATCTTTCCGCCTCCTTATTCAAATACAACGCACGTCATGGACTGATTTACAAAACGATTATTATAATGCTCTCCATAGCCAACCAAACCCGCATGGCTGCCCAGCACAGCCATATCCCGCAGATATTCTTCCATATAGCCATGTTCACTGAACAACTTATAACGGAACAGGCAGTTTACAGAAAACACTGCCGAACGCCTCGGGAATTCCGTGCAGATGGTCTGTATGGTATTCCGTGCAACCGCTCTGTAATCGCCCAGCTCCAGCAATATCAAAACGTCCGAATCATTTACCTGCCGGAAACATGCCAGCGCATCGCCCGCAACCTCTTTAATGGAAATAATGCAGACATCGTTGCCATTGATTTTGCCAAAAGGATTCTGGAATGTCCTTGTCAGAATCTCCTCGTCCGTTACTTTCAAAATGCTCTTATATACCTGTTTTGCGGGTCTGCCGTTCAGGGAACCGATGATGTATTTTTCTCTGTCCGTATCGGACGCAATGAAGCGATAATTTTTATAAGGATGGTATATGTTTTCTTTATATGTCTTAACGCGCCCTCTTAAATTTTTGACGATACCATACGCCACAGCATCATGATAGACTCTGCCATTCGCAGATACCTTGCCGCCGTCCCCTGTCCCGCCGACAAGAGAAATCCCCCTGCCCCGCAGAACGGTGTTGATTGTCGTCAGAACGCATGCGTCATTTCCCGCGCAGAAGTCGATACATACAGTATCATGCTCCGAGCCGCCCACAGCCTGTATATCCCGTTCCAGCCGTCCAATGTACTTTACCGGCATTGTCGATACTTCCTCAAGCACATTCGCGCTTGCCTTTACACCATCTGAAAATGCAATGATGACTACACCGTTTTCCACGACACGGGTATCATAGCCCATGCCAATGCAGCCAATACTGGGAACGCCGGGGAAAGATGCTTCCAGCTCCCTTACATGTGCTTCAAACTGCGTATTGTTTGATAACAGCATTATAAACTGCGGTTGATCCAAACCTCGGACCGCCTCTGCCAGATTTCCGCTCTGGCTTGCGCCATAAAATTGTTTCATGCTGCCAAGTCCTTTCCGTATTTAATATTTGAACCGTCCTGCCAATGAAATATTTTCTGATGAAGCATTTTGCCGCTATAAGGCGGCTTGACTTAAGAAAACATATTGTTCTTTCTGATTGGCCTCTTAAGTCAAACGCCAACAGCTGTTGCCCGAGAAAATTTCATCCAAAAATGAAGCTGCCCTGAAAAATCTTGACGATTCAGACATTTCATAAAATAAAATTTTCTTTTGGCAACACCCATTACTGTATTTCTTTTTTTCATAAATAAAACATTTGCAAAGCGTTAGCGGAGCTTTTGCAGGACATTTTTGTACCAATATTTTTCCTGCCCAGGAGACAAAAAAATCTATACCCAACTATATGATATACCATTTTATTCCATTATATTTGACAAAAAACAGTCTGTCAACAGCTTTCATTTCATACAAAAACCCTTCGTTTTCACTGTATGCCGCTCGTTTCCGCATATTGTTTTTACATATAAAAAGCCGCAGGCTTTCCATTTCCTGCGGCTTTCCATTTTCATGTTACTGTTTATTTTGCTGTTTCTTATTCTTAAGCCTCTTTGGGAACATTCCTCTTGATAAAGAAGCCTATGATTGCACCGATAATTGCAGGAATCAACCATGCAAGGCCAAACTGTGCCAGAGGGATGGAACCTACGAAACCAAAAGGCATACCGAAGCCTGTCAGCACTTCACATGCGCTTACAACAAATGCAAACAATGTGCCGACTGCTGCTGCGTATGTATCTTTGTTCAGTGCGTTGTCCACGAATGTCATGATAACCAGAACCATCAGAGGAGGGAACAGCACCGTAAGGATAGGTGCAGAAATGCTGATGATGTTGGACAGACCGATGTTGGATACAACAAAGCTGAACGCATGGATTGCGATAACCAGATACGTGTACGGCAGTTTTCCGCCGGAAAGATCTGTGAAGTAATGACCTGCAACAGATGTCAGGCCGATTGCTGTCGTCATACAAGCAAGCAGAACAACAACTGCAAGCAGGATAACGCCTGTTTTGCCCATCAGGCCGTTAACGATTGCCAGAAGCAGCTGCGCCTGACCCATGCCAGCGTAGTCGCCCAGTGTGGAAGTTGTTGCGCCAAGGTATGTCAGACCGCCGTAAACCAGACCAAGCAGGATACCAGCGATTGCACCGGCTTTTACGATCATGCTGGAAACTTCGCCTTTTTCCGTGTAACCTTTGCTGTGCGCTGCGGAAATAACAATACCAGCCATCAGCAGTGCGCCCAGAGCGTCCATTGTCTGGTAACCCTGCATAAGACCTTCCTTCAGGGGAACAACGTCCGGTGTAGCGGTTGCGGGTCCCAACGGGGAAACAATACCCATAACAATCAGGATTGCCATTGTCGCTACAAGGATAGGTGTCAGGTAGTTGCCTACGATGTCAACAACCTTTGTAGGGCGGATGGTCAGTGCCAGAGCCACGCCAAAGAATATCGCACTGAATACCCATGAATTCATGCTGGGCATCAGCGTCTGTACGCTCATTTCAAATGTAACCGCGCCTGTTCTGGGGATAGCCAGACCAGGTCCGATACAAAGGATACATATGGACAGGAATACTTTACCGGGCGTTTCACCAATCTTCGATACAACGCCCTGTGGTTCGCCCCTCTTATTCAGAACGGACGCCCAGATTGCCAGTACGCTAAGACCTACGTCTACTATGAAGAATCCGATAAATCCGACAAACCACGCACTGCCTACCTCATTTCCCAAAAACGGCGGGAAAATCAGGTTGCCTGCGCCAAAGAATGTGGCAAATAAAGCAAGGCCCATAATCAATATCGTCTTGTTTTTGCTTTCTTTCATATAATTTCCCCCTGCCTTGTTGATAGCCGCCGGCATTTGAACGGCTTTGCAAAGTGTCAGGCATGCCGGCGGCAAGTACAGTGTCTAATACTTATTACTTTTTAATTTTATCCATCATTGCCTGGAACGCGGGAAGAGAACGCTTTATCATGTCGTTGGAAACGCAGTAGGACAGGCGCATATAGCCAGGGCATTCAAATACGCTGCCCGGCACTACCAGAAGGTTATGCTCCAGTTTTGCCTTTTCCGAATACTCCCAATCGTTGCCATTCGGCGCTTTAACGAACAGGTAGAACGCCCCGTCCGGCTTCGCACATTCATAGCCCATTTCCGTCAGGGACTGGTAGAGCAGGTCGCGGTTCTCCTCATATGCTTTCAAATCCGGCATTTCATCTACGCAGACCTCGATTACGCGCTGAATCAGTGTCGGAGGGCAGACATGGCCGATAACTCTTGCCGCCGCGCTGACCGCCTTCATGATAGCATCTGCGTCTGTGCATTTCTTGGGAACATAGACATAACCGATACGTTCGCCGGGCAGAGAAAGAGATTTCGACCAGGAATAGCAAACGATGGTATTGTCATAAATGTTCGGAATGAACGGCACCTTAACATCTCCATATACCAGTTCGCGGTAAGGCTCATCGGCAATGATGCAGATGGTATGACCATATTCTTTGCCCTTGCGTGTCAGGATATCCGCAATGCCCTTCAGTGTTTCCTCCGTATATACCACGCCGGAGGGGTTATTCGGTGAATTGACAATGATAGCGCATGTTTCCGGTGTAATCATGCCTTCCAGTGCGGCAAGGTCTACCTGGAAATGTGCCGTATCTGCCGGAAGCACACGCAGCTTTACGCCGCAGTTTTCTGCGAAGCATTTATATTCCGGGAAGTACGGCGCAATCGCAAGGACTTCGCTCTCCGCCGACACAGCAAGTGCTTTCATCGTCATAATAAGCGCGGGTGCTGCCCCACAGGTCATGAAAATATCATTTCCTGTGATATCGCCGCCGAAACGTTTTTTCAGGTTCGCAGCAACAGCGTCCCTTGTACCCACAAGGCCGGGCGCCATGGAATAGCCATGCAGTACGGTGGATTCAATCTCGTCCACAACGTTTTTGATTGCCGCGTTTACAGGCGCGGGCGCGGGGATGCTCGGGTTACCGATGGAATAGTCGTATATGTTTTCTGCGCCGACTTCCGCCGCTTTCTGTATCCCATAGCTAAAAAGTTCCCTTATTACAGAGGGGGCAAGCCCCAATTCGTAAAGATGCTGGTTATACATATCATTTCCTCCCTTACTTCTATCCCTTTGTTTCTGTTTTCTCTGCTCTGTCTGCATAAAACTGTTTATGCAAGGCGTCCCTGCTGGGAAACGGTATCCGTTTCACAGCAGACGCCTTGCCAAGGACAGGGCTGCCGGCAGCCCTGTCCCCCAATTTTATATTGTTTCAGATACGGTTGCTTCTGCGCCAGATTCTTTGTTCCTCTGCCGCTTTAATCAGTTCATCTCTGAAATCCGGGTGTGCCAGAGAAATCATGTTCTCCGCGCGCTCCCACGTGGAACGTCCTGCCATATTCACACAGCCATATTCCGTTACAAGGTAAAACGCCTGTGTACGGGGTGTTGTGATGATATCGCCGTCCGTGAATTTCGGTTTGATGCGGGACTGCAGATTGCCCTGCTTATCTTTGAAGGAAGAACTCATACAGATGAAGCCCTTGCCTCCGCGGGACATAAATGCGCCCGTCGCGAAGTCCACCTGTCCGCCTGTACCGGAGATGTGGCGCGTACCAGAACTTTCGGAAGATACCTGCCCATACAGATCCATTCCAATGCAGCTGTTAATGGAAATCATGTTTTCCATTTTGGACATAACTTCCGGGCTGTTGACGTAATCCATTGGGAAGGACAGCAGACCTCTGTTCTCCGCTACCCAGTCGTACATACGCTGTGTTCCCAGCGCGATGCCGAATACACCTTTGTCCCTGTGGATAGTTTTGCGTGAGTTGTCCAGCTTGCCGGATTCATATAAATCCACATAGCCGTCCGAAAGCAGTTCCGTGTGCATCCCCAAATGCTTCAGGTCGGATTCTGCAATCAGCTTGCCAACCGAATTGGGCATACCCCCAATGCCCAGCTGAATCGTCGCACCGTCCGTCAGATACGGCACAATCTGCTTTGCAATCATCTCGTCAATCTCCGTTGCCTTTGCTACGGGGAGCTGTGCCAGAGGCGCGTGTTTGCCCTCTACCACCGCGTCAACCTCAGAGATATGCACGCAGTCCTCCATGCCGCCGTATACATTCGGAAGGTTCTCGTCAACCTCCAGAATAATGGTTTTTGCCGTATCAAGGATTGCCCTTGTCGAACAGTTTACCATCGAAAAACTGAAATAGCCTCTGTCGTCCATCGGCGCAACAGAAATCATCGCAACGTCAACCGTCAGATGCCTTCTGTAATATGCCGCCAGATTGCGGAACAGCATCGGGATATAGAAGCAGAGCCCTTCATCGCAGAGTTTTCTCTCATATCCGGAGCAATGCCATGTCTGGTAAGTGAAACTCTCCTGCCCTCTGTCCTGCTCCACAATCTGAACAGGACGCACCGCAAGATTTCCTCTTACTTTAACATCTTTGACTTCGCCCTTCCGCTTTGCCAGCGCGTCATCCAGCAGGGTAGGCGCGCCAACGCCGCAGCTATAATCCACCCAGTCGCCGTCCTTGACTACTTTCACAGCCTCCTCCGGCGTTTTCAGTTTTGACTGATATTCCTGATAAAATCGATTCAAAGCCATCGGCTTCCCTCCGTTATTATAAGTTTACCGCATCCATACCGCAACGCAGTGCTTTCAGGTTCAGATCCACAAAAGCGGGTTTTACCTGTTTCTTTACAATGCTTTCCCAATCAATACTTTCCAGCTTCATCGCCTTGATGATTGTGCCCAGCAGAACAATGTTTGCAACTTTGCCATTGCCCAAATCCAGAGCCATCTGCGTAGCGTTCAGTACGATTGTTTTTACATGCTTTTTGATTTCTTCTACTGCGTCCTTCGGGTAAACAGCGTCCCCTGTCAGGATAGGCATAGAAGGCATTTCATGCTCGTTTACAACAGCGATACCATCGGGTTTGAGGAATTTCAGCTCACGCAGAGCTTCCATTTTCTCAAAGGATACCAGAATATCCGCTGCACCCGGTTCAATCGTGGAGGACTCCACTTTTTCACCGTAGCGTACATGGGAAGAAACGCTGCCGCCGCGCTGGCTCATCCCGTGAATTTCGCTCATTTTTACGTCATAGCCCGCTTCCAGAAGACCCTGTGTCAGAATCTTCGCAGCCAAAATCGTTCCCTGGCCGCCTACGCCGACCAATAAAACATTCTTTGTCATGATGATTAGTCCTCCTTCCACTCAATCGCGTCTTTCGGGCAAAGCTGGCTGCAAACGCCACAGCCTACGCACTGAATGCCGTCGATAACCGCTTTCTTGTTTTCCGCGTCAAAGCTGATTGCAGGACAGCCGCACTTCATGCACATCTTGCAGCCGATACATTTATCCCTGTTTACAGCCATCTTCTTTGTGAACGCGCCGGGGAATTCCTCTTTATCTTCTTTAGAGAACTTCTTCAGAGCGCAGGGCCACTTTGTGATGATTACGGAAGGCTCGTCAAGTGCAAGGAACTCGTCCAGAGCATCGCTTACTTCCTTCAGGTTGTTCGGGTTGATGGTGCGGATATGCTTAATGCCGATCGCCTTTACAAGAGCTTCAATGTCGATCATGTTGGCTTCGCTGCCTTTTGCATTGTAGCCTGTGCCGGGGTTTTCCTGATGGCCTGTCATACCTGTGATGCGGTTATCCAGAATAACGCTTACTGTGTTGCTGTTGTTGTAGATAACGTCAACCAGAGAGTTCATGCCTGTATGCAGGAATGTAGAGTCGCCCAGTACGGATACTACGCGCATCTTCTTATCTTCTGTCATGTTGAACACCTGCTGTGCACCATGGCCGATGCTGAAGCTTGCGCCCATACAGATACAGGAATCCAATGCGTTGTAAGGTTTTGCAAAGCCCAGTGTATAGCAGCCGATATCACCGGAAATCATTACGTTTTTGCGTTTGCCCAGTTCATAGAAGAAACCTCTGTGAGGGCAGCCTGCGCAAAGTGTAGGCGGTCTGCCGACAACTGCGGATTCGTCATAAGCGATCACAGCGGGTTCTTCGCCGAAGAAGCCTTTTTTAATTACATCGGGTGTCATTTCGCCGTATTTCGGCAGAAGATCTTTGCCGTAGCAGTTGAAACCCAGATATCTTACGCGTTCTTCTATGTAAGGATCATTTTCTTCTACGATGTAAACCTTTTCTACCTTCTGGCAGAATGCGCGGATTTTGTCATCCGGCATGGGGAATGTAAAGCCCAGCTTCAGGTAAGAAGCGTCCTCGCCGAATACTTCCTTCGCGTAGTGGTAGCAGGGGCCGGAAGCGATAACGCCAACCTTATCGGATTTGATTTCCTCAAAGTTGAAAGGTGTCGTTTCGGAATATTTTTTCAGTTTAGCAAGTTTCAGTTCCAGATTTCTGCGCAGCACTTTCGCGTTTGCGGGCACGCAAACGTATTTCTTTGCGTCCTTCACATATTCGCGAATCGCCACTTCCTGACGCTCGCCACATTCTACGATGGATTTACCATGACAAACGCGGGTCGTCATACGAATCATAATAGGTGTGTCATATTCCTCACTGAGCTTGTAGCTTTCCAGTACCATGTCACGGCACTCCTGGCTGTTCGCAGGCTCAAACATGGGGATTTTTGCGGATTTCGCATAGTTACGGTTATCCTGTTCATTCTGCGCGGAATGCTGGCCCGGCTCGTCTGCGGAAATAATAACCGCACCGCCGTTAACACCAGTATAGGCAAACGTGAAGAAAGGGTCTGCCGCTACGTTCAGTCCCACATGCTTCATAGATGCCATCGCCCGGCCGCCTGCGATAGATGCACCAATCGCAGATTCCAAAGCCACCTTTTCATTGGGTGCCCATTCGGCACAGATTTCCTCGTACTTGGCAAGGTTCTCCAAGATTTCCGTTGAAGGTGTTCCGGGGTAAGCGGAAGCAAAGTGGACGCCGGCTTCATACGCACCGCGAGCAATCGCTTCGTCGCCTGTTAATAAATACTTCATGTTCATTCTCCCTGTCTCTTATACACATCTGACGCTGCCGACGACTCCTTACGT
>CAMQRG010000047.1 GCA_947036475.1 uncultured Clostridia bacterium | reverse complement strand
ATCTACACGTAAGGAGTCGTCGGCAGCGTCAGATGTGTATAAGAGACAGTGCGGTAACCGTAAAGGCGGCGGTGTGCCCTGGGTGCGGTGAGGTTTCCTTTTATCTCGAAGATGCGAAAAGCCTTCGGGACAGTACGAAGTATATAATACTATGAATATGTAAGAAAAGAGGATTTTTGAATGGAACCCATGGGACTAAGCCCCAAACCCCACTTCTTTCTCCAAGAGAAAGAAGCAAAGAGTATTTGCGAAACTACGTTTCGCGGAGAAGCAAAAAGTAGTATAAACATAAAAGAACAGAGAGAGAAATCAAAATGATTTTCCAGCGCACGAAAATGTGGCGGCAGGGTGGGTCAAGGGACGGAGTCCCTAGCAGGGGAGTTGGGGACAGAGTCCCCAAGGTCTTAAGGTCTTACTATGGGGCTAAGCCCCAAACCCCACTTCTTTCTCTAAGGGAAAGAAGCAAAGAGTATTTGCGAAACTACGTTTCGCGGAGAAGCAAAAAGTAGTATAAACATAAAAGAACAGAGAGAGAAATCAAAATGATTTTCCAGCGCACGAAAATGTGGCGGCAGGGTGGGTCAAGGGACGGAGTCCCTAGCAGGGGAGTTGGGGACAGAGTCCCCAAGGTCTTAAGGTCTTACTATGGGGCTAAGCCCCAAACCCCACTTCTTTCTCTGAGAGAAAGAAGCAAAGAGTATTGTGCGAAACTGCGTTTCGCGAAGGAGCAAAGAAAAGGTAAAAATATAATAAGAACAGGGAGTAAAATTGAAATGATTTTCCGACGCAAGAAAGTGCGGCGGCAGGTGGGTCAAGGGACGAAGTCCCTTGCAGGGGGATTGGGGACAGAGTCCCCAAGGTCTTACGGTCTGGTTTTTGTTTTTACTGTACGATTACATGCAGCACGAACTGGTCCAGAATCAATATCACGCCAAGTATGAACACATATACGGAAAACCATTTCAGCCGTCCTTTTTTGATAATGTCTACCATGAAGCGAATGGCAAAATAACCCGAAACGGCGGCAAAGATGAAACCGACTGCCATTGGCGCAACACCGACAGCCTCTGCCAGCGCAACCTCTCCCGTTATCATGTCTTTAATCGTCAGCGTCATCGCGCCCAGTATTGCTGGAATAGAAAGCAGGAAGGAAAACCTTGCGGCATTTTCTTTATCCAGACCGCGGCTGAGGCAGGTACTGATGGTCATGCCGGAGCGGGACACAGCGGGCAGTATTGCCACGCCCTGCATCGTGCCGACAAGGAGTGCGTCAAATATGGACATATTCCGAATTTTTTTCCGCCCGCCGCGGCGTGTGTCAGCATAGAGCAGGATAAGCCCTGTGAAAATGAAGTTGAACCCGATGAATTTGCCTTTGCCGAAAATGGCGTCAAAGGTATCGTTGAACAGAAGGGCGATGATAACGGTTGGGATTGTGCCTGCAACCAGCAGGGCAGTCGTCCGCTGGAACGGGCGGCGTATCAAAGCCCAGATATCCCGCCAGTAATAAACGAATACCGCAATAAGCGTTGCCATATGCAGGAGTATGGAAAACGCCTGCGTTGCTTCTTCAATGCCAAACAGGTTCTGGAACAGCACCAGATGTCCGGAACTGCTGACCGGCAGGAATTCCGTCAGCCCTTGTATCAGACCTAAAATGATTGCTTCTGAGATTTTCATTTGAACGATCCTCCGAATTTTGCCGCGAAAGCGACACAGCACATATGTATACGCAACATTATATTTCTCTGCACGTTCCGGCAGAACAGGAACGTAAAACTCTTAGAACTTATCCATAAATAAGATACGTGCAGATAATTTACGGATAGGTTCTTATTATCCTACCACAGTTGGACGCAGTATGTCTATACCTGCATGGGTTAATATTCATTTAAGTTTTTGCGGGGGCATTTTGAAAAAGGCTGTCAAAAATCTGACGGACAGTTTTTTTGACAGCCTGTGTATCTCGGTATTTCGGTATCTATCTGTTTTCGGTGGTTTTTGAAAGCTGCATAAAGAGTTTTTACATACCGGAACCCTTTTTCGCGGCAAGGATACAGTTTTTCATCAGCATAGCGACAGTCATAAGCCCAACGCCGCCCGGCACAGGTGTAACTGCCGAGGCTTTTTCCGCTGCTTCGTCATACACAACATCGCCGCAGAGCTTTCCCTCGGCATTGCGGTTCATGCCTACGTCAATCACGACTGCACCGTCCTTCACCATATCCCCTGTTACAAGCCCTGCTTTCCCTGCCGCGCTGACCAGAATATCTGCCCTGCGGCAGACTTCTGCCAGATTCTGTGTTTTGGAATGGCAAAGCGTTACAGTGGCATTTTCCCGCGTCATGAGCAGAGCCAGCGGCTTGCCGACGAGGTTGCTGCGGCCGATGATGGTACAGCTTTTTCCGGCAATGTCATGCCCTGTCCGCTTCAAAATCTCGATTACGCCCGCGGGGGTGCAGGGCAGAAAGCCGTCCAGCCCGCTTGTCAGGCGTCCTACGTTCATCGGATGAAAGCAGTCAACGTCTTTTTCCGGCGAAATCGCTAAAATGACCTTTGTTTCGTCCATATGCTTCGGCAGAGGGAGTTGTACCAGTATCCCATGCACCGAGGAATCGAGGTTCAGTGCATCGACCAGCCGGAGCAGTTCTGATTCCTCTGCGTTTTCGTCCAGTGTATAAGAAACGGAGCGGATACCTACGGCTTCACATGCTTTCTTTTTGTTATTGACATAAACCTGTGACGCGCTGTCATTCCCGACAAGCACAACGGCAAGGCAGGGTTCGACCCCCTGAGCCTTCAATGCTGCCGCCTCAGCCGCCGCCTCTTTTTTGATTTCATCTGCAATCGCTTTGCCGTTTATCCGTTCCGCTGCCATGTTTGTCCGCTCCTTCTTAGAATAACCCTACTACGTTTCCATCTTCGTCAATATCAATATTCAGCGCAGCCGGCTGCTTCGGCAGGCCGGGCATTGTCATGATATCGCCCAGCAGTGCGACAATAAAGCCGGCGCCTGCGGAAATGCGCAGTTCCTTTACAGTAACCTCAAACCCTTCGGGACGTCCTAATGCTTTAGGGTCATCGGAAAGAGAATACTGTGTTTTTGCGATGCAGACAGGGAAATCTCCAAAGCCCAGTTTTTCAATCTGCGCCAGTGTCT
Organism: uncultured Clostridia bacterium; assembly: GCA_947036475.1. Lineage (GTDB taxonomy): Bacteria > Bacillota > Clostridia > Lachnospirales > Anaerotignaceae > Anaerotignum_A. The sequence goes on along the minus strand of CAMQRG010000047.1, from coordinate 8,196 downwards.
TTTTTGCAGCCGCAGAGAAATTGACTGTACCCGCGCCGTAAATTTCGCGGCAGATTTTGTTTACTTTCTCCTCAATGGAAAGGCTGTCCTCGTACAGTACATGGAAATTGTTTTCCTTTGTTTCCAGCGTTTCCAGTACCTTTTCCGCAAGGGGAATGCCGCCTTCGCCGCCGTCTGCCCAGACTTTTGCCACAGCAAACGTCGCGCCCAGTCCTTCACAGCGTTCCTTTACATATGTGACTTCCGCATCTGTATCCGCTACGAAGTGGTTCAGCGTTACCACAACAGGCACGCCGTATTTCTGAATATTTTCAATGTGCTTTTCCAGATTCACGAAGCCCTTAGCCAGAGCATCCAGATTTTCGCTGCTCAGGTCTGCTTTTGCAACGCCGCCATTGTATTTCAGCGCGCGAATGGTTGCCACAAGTACGACAGCGTCCGGACGGATACCCGCCTTGCGGCACTTAATATCAAAGAATTTCTCCGCGCCGAGGTCTGCGCCGAAGCCTGCCTCTGTTACAACATAATCCGCCAGCTTGAGGGCAGTTTTTGTTGCGCGCACGCTGTTGCAGCCATGCGCGATGTTTGCAAAGGGGCCGCCGTGAATGATGGCGGGCGTATGCTCCAGCGTCTGCACAAGGTTGGGCTGGAGTGCGTCTTTCAGGAGGACAGTCATTGCACCGTCCGCCCCTACCTGCTTTGCAGTAACGGGTTCGTCGTCATAGGTATAGCCCACGATGATGCGGCCCAGCATTTCCTTCAGCTGTTTCAGGTCGCTGGCAAGGCAGAAGATTGCCATAATTTCGGATGCTACTGTAATCTGGAAACCGTCTTCACGCGGCACGCCGTTTACCTTGCCGCCCAGACCGGAAATGACGTTCCGCAGCTGCCTGTCGTTCAGGTCAACGCAGCGTTTCCATGCGATTTTGCGGGGGTCGATGTTCAGTTCATTGCCCTGCTGGATATGGTTGTCCACCATGGAAGCAAGGAGGTTGTTTGCTGTTGTGATAGCATGCAGGTCGCCTGTGAAATGCAGGTTAATGTCCTCCATCGGGACAACCTGCGCATAGCCGCCGCCGGCCGCGCCGCCCTTCACGCCCATGCAGGGACCAAGGGAGGGCTCACGCAGACAGGTGATGGCGTTTTTGCCCATTTTCTGTAAAGCCTGCGTCAGACCAATGGTGACGGTTGTTTTGCCTTCGCCCGCAGGGGTAGGATTGACTGCTGTAACCAGTATCAGCCTGCCGTTGGGGCGGTCTTTGAGTTCTGCGTCATATGCTGCGCTGATTTTCGCTTTATATTTGCCGTAACATTCCAAATATTCTTCCGGGATACCTGCTTTTGCCGCAACGGAAACGATAGGTTCCATTGTACATTCCTGTGCAATCTGTAAATCTGTTTTCATGCAAAAATCTCCTTTCATGCTCCTGAAATCTGGACTGCCACGAAAAAAGGCCGCAGTCCAAGCGTTCTCGCCCAGACGGTCGGCCTTCAACAGTCATACTTCATGTGGTTACTTCCACTTCCGTCAGTCATATGACCTCTACTGCAATGGTACTATACCGCTCTGCCTTTGTCAATGGGAAATTGAAAAACGGCGGTTTTCGGAATTTTGGGTCCGATGTTCGGGCAGCCCTTTGAGGCCAATCAGGATACGGAATCTTATATCCGGAGTATCTCCCGACTTTTCCGAATCTATGCGTATCTGGTAACTCATTCTGCTTTTTCCGCGGTTTTTTGGTATTCTGTATGGAAAAGACTTTTATTCCCGTTTTTCATAAATCAGCTCAGCGATGCCGTCATACGTCTGTACATCTTTCAGATGCAGGAGGTGTTCCTGCACCGTTTCTCCGAACAGGCGGACGCCGCTGCCGAGTATAACCGGTATGACGGAAATCCGGTACACGTCAATCAGACCAGCCGCAATTGCCTGCTGTACAAGGCTTGCGCCGCCGCAGACCCAGATATCCTTTCCGCCCTCCTGTTTCAGCCGTTCTATCAGGGAAACGGGGGATTCGTCTGTGAAAAGGATACCGTCCTTCGCCGCCTGTTTTCGGTGCGTCACGATATAGCTCTGCTTGCCCTCGTAGACCCAGCTTTCAGGGGAAAGTTCCGTCACAATCTGCTCATAGGTGTTCCAGCCCATAATAACAGTATCCACACTTTCCGCAAACGCTTCATAGGAACCGGAATTTTCTTCCGTACCATGACCGGACAGCCAGCCGACGCCGCCGTTTCTGTCTGCGATATACCCGTCCAGACTCATTGCGATATAAAGAACTGCTTTGCGCATTTTCCCGACCTCCTTTGATAGATTTACAGTTATGTTACCTGACGCGGCTTTTCCTGTCAAGGGCAGGCGTTCGGGCTGAAATTTCCCGCATTTTACGCGGAAACATTGAAATCTGCATCGTTTTATGCTATACTGTACCATACTGTTATTGGAAAAACTGCATAAAATTTCGGAAAAGCTCTAATTTTAGGATTAGGGCTTTCCGCTGTGTTTTGATATTGTAAGAATATGGGAGGAAACGAAATGGGGTTATTTGACAGATTCAAAAATCAGGAGCGAGGGCAGGAATTTTTTGCCATTGTCGGGCTGGGCAATCCCGGGCGGCAGTATGAGGAAACCAAGCATAATGTTGGCTTTCATGTGATAGACAGGCTGGCGGAAAAGCATGGCATTGACGTTACGAAATTCAAGCACAGGGCGTTTGTGGGTGATGGGACGATTGGCGGGAAACGCGTACTGCTCATCAAGCCGCAGACCTTCATGAACCTCAGCGGAGAAAGCGTGCGGGAAATCGTGAATTTTTATAAAATACCGCAGGACAGGTTTGTCGTGATATTCGATGACACCAGCCTGCCGGCGGGGAGCGTGCGCATCCGCGAAAAGGGCAGCCATGGCGGGCATAACGGCATTCGCAACATCATTGCGCAGATGGGCACAGATGAATTCTGGCGCATTAAAGTCGGCATCGGGGAAAAGCCGAACGGCTGGGATCTGGCGGATTATGTGCTTGCGAAATTTGACGCGGACGCTCTGCCGCTGGTGGAGCAGGGCATGGATAAGGCGGCACAGGGCGTGGAGCTGATACTGTCCCGCGGCATCAATGAAGCGATGAACCGCATCAACCAGAGGCCGAAGCCTCCCAAAGAGCCGAAACAGCCCAAGGAGCCGAAAGAGCCTAAGCCGGAAACGGAAAATGAGGTGAAGGCATGAAGAGTTTGACGGAACCGATGCTGGAGATGGAAAGTTACCAGCAGATTTTGGAGGGGATTGAACAGGGGCATACACCCGTTTTTGCGACGGGCATTATTGACGCGGCAAAGAGCCACTTCCTGCTCTGTCTGCGGGAACATATCCGGCGTCCCCTGCTGGTGCTGACATACAGTGAACTGCGTGCGCGGGAGATTTTGGAGGACATGGCATTTTTACAGAAGGACTGCGCTTATTATCCGGCAAAGGATATCCTTTTTTACAGTGCGGACGTACACAGCATGGAAATGAACCGCCAGAGGTTTGCCACGCTGGAACGGGTTTTGACGGGGGACTGCCCTGTTATTGTTGCGCCAATGGAGGCGTTGATGGACAAATATCCGGAGAAGGAGGTCTTTTCCGGCTTTTTACTGCGCCTGAAAGCGGGGGATACGGCGGAAATTTCCGAACTGAGCCGCCGCCTTGTGGTGATGGGCTATGAGCGATGTGAACTTGTGGAAAGCCCGGGGCAGTTCAGTCTGCGCGGCGGAATACTGGATATCTGGTCACTGACGGCGGAGGACGCTGTGCGCATTGAGTTTTGGGACGATGAAATTGATTCTATACGAAGCATGGACGCGCAGAGCCAGCGCTCCATAGAAAAGCTGGACGAAACCGTCATTTTTCCCATGCGTGAACTGGTTTTTGAGGAAGAATGCGCAGAAAAAGCGGCCGGACGCATTGCGAAGGAATTTGCGAAAACGCTGGAAAACCTTGAAAAAAAGGGGACGGAAGAAGCGGCGGAACGCCTGCGGGAAACAGTTGGCGAGGACGCAGAACGCCTGCGGGCAGAAAAAACGCTTGCCGCCCCGGGGGCTTATGTGGATTATTTTTATGAAAAAACAGTCAGCCTGTTTTCCTATCTGCCGAAGGACACGCTGCTTTGCTTCGACGAGCCGGAACGCATACGGGAGCATATGGACACGCTGACGGAAGAATACAACGAAAGCGTGAAAGGCCGCATTGCGCAGGGCTACCTGATGCCGGGGCAGAGCCGTATGTTTTTCGATTATACAGAACTTTTACGGCAGGCGGAGAGTTTTTCTGCTGTGCTTCTGGCTGGTCTGAGCCAGCGCGCGGCGGATTTCAGCCCGAAATGCATTGCCGATTTTGCAACGCGTTCCACACCGTCTTTCCAGCAAAGGGCAGATTTATTCTGTGAGGAATTGCAGTTTTTGAAGAAAAACAATTATCGCACGCTGATACTGACTTCCTCCGGCACGAGGGCGCAGAGGGTTGCGGCGGAACTGGGCGGAATGGGCCTGGAGGCGGCTTTTGTAGAAGGTCTGGAAAAGCCTGTGCCGAAAGGTGCGGTCTGGGTGGCGCGGGGCAGCCTTGCGCGGGGGTTCCAATATCCGTTTATTCATTTTGCCGTATTCTGTGATAATGAACTTTTTGGCGGGAAAGGGAAAAAACGCCGCAAAAAGCGCAAAAAAACAGAGGCTTCCATAGAGAGTTTCACAGACCTGCATATCGGCGATTATGTGGTGCACGATAACCATGGCATCGGTGTATTCCGCGGGCTGGAAAAAATTTCTGTAGAAGGCGTGGAAAAGGATTATATGAAAATATCCTACCGCGATGGCGGGAATTTGTTCGTGCCTGTCAGTCAGATGGATATGGTACAGAAATATATCGGCACAGGCAGCGCAGCCCCGAAGCTGAACAAACTGGGCGGGCAGGACTGGGCGAAGGCCAAGACGAAGGCGCGGACAGCCGTAAAGATACTGGCGGAGGATTTGGTCGCGCTTTACGCCAGACGTGCGGCGGCTCAGGGCTATGCTTACGGCGCAGATACGGTATGGCAGAAGGAATTTGAGGAATCCTTTCCCTTTGAGGAAACGGACGACCAGCTGAACGCCATTGAGGACGTAAAAAAGGATATGGAGAGCGGCAAGGTAATGGACCGGCTTATCTGCGGCGATGTGGGCTACGGAAAAACGGAAGTTGCCATTCGCGCGGCGTTCAAGGCGGCGCAGGAGGGCAAGCAGGTAGCGTTCCTAGTGCCGACCACGATACTGGCACAGCAGCATTACAATACCTTTGTGCAGCGCATGGCGGGCTATCCTGTGAAAATGGAACTGCTTTCGCGTTTCCGCACGCCCAAACAGCAGAAGGAAAGCCTGAAAAACATGGAACGAGGCTATTCTGATATCCTCATCGGCACGCACAGACTTTTGTCCAAGGACGTAAAATTCAAGGATCTGGGGCTTGTCATTGTGGACGAAGAACAGCGGTTCGGCGTGGCGCACAAGGAAAAACTGAAGCGCCTGCGGGAAAACGTTGGCGTGCTGACGCTGACGGCGACACCAATCCCCCGCACGCTGCACATGAGTCTTGCAGGGATACGCGATATGAGTATTCTGGAGGAACCGCCGCAGGAACGCCGCCCTGTACAGACATATGTTATGGAAAATAATCCGGAATTTGTCCGCGAGGCCATACACAGGGAGATTGCGCGCGGCGGGCAGGTGTATTACCTTTACAACAGGGTGGAATCTATCAGCGAGGAGGCGTTTCGTCTGCAAAAGCTGATTCCCCATGCCCGCATCGCTTACGCGCATGGGCAGATGTCCGAACGGGAACTGGAAAATATCATGGAAGAATTTATCAGCGGGGAACTGGACGTTTTGGTCTGTACGACCATCATCGAGACGGGCATGGATATTTCCAACGTGAATACGATTATCATACAGGACGCCGACCGCATGGGGCTTTCCCAGCTTTACCAGCTGCGCGGGCGGGTGGGGCGGAGTAACCGCATCGCCTATGCATATCTGATGTACCGGCGGGACAAAATGCTGAAAGAGGCGGCGGAAAAGCGTTTGCAGACCATACGCGAATTTACGGAGTTTGGCTCGGGCTTCAAGATTGCCATGCGGGATTTGGAAATACGCGGTGCGGGCAATCTGCTTGGCGCAGAACAGCATGGACATATGGAATCCGTAGGGTATGATATGTATTGCCGCCTGCTTGACGAGGAAGTGCAGACGCTGAAAGGCGAAACGAAGCCGGAGGAATTTGAGACATCTGTGGATTTGAATATCAGCGCATATATCCCCGAATTTTATATCAAAAATCAGGAGCAGCGCATGGAGCTGTATAAAAAAATCGCGGGGATACGTACGCAGGAGGAATATTATGATATGCAGGAGGAGATGGAGGACCGCTACGGCGACCTGCCGAAAAGCGTACAGGCACTGCTGGAAATTGTGTTGGTGAAGGCAGACGCGCACGCGCTGGGTATTACGGCAATCAGCCAGAAGCATGGGAATATCCTGCTGGAATTTCATTCTTCGCCGAATATCGACCCTGTGCGGCTGACGGAGCTGATAACGTCAGAAAAGGGACGCTACCTTTTTACTGCGGGGGCAAAGCCCTATTTGACAATGAAGCTGAAAAAGGACGAGGAAGGAAAAACGATGGAAGGAATTAAAACTTTATTAAATAGACTGAAAGCCTAGAAATATTCTGTGAAAACGTGTATAATAGAAGCATTACACAAAGGGGTCTTGCCCTGCCGCATGGAATGCGCGGGCCGGCTCAAAAGAAAGAAGGAGTATATATGAAAAATTACGCAAAACGACTTCTTTGCTTCCTGCTGTTTGCCATATTGGGGCTGACATCCTGCGGAGGCGGGATTGGCTCTGCAGGCAATGAAACGGTTCTGAAAATAGATGGGGAAAATATTACACGGTCTGAATATATGGTTTACCTTTATACAGCGACGCAGAATTTTCTTTCTGCCGCAGGGGAAGATGTCTGGAATATGGATTTTGACGGGCAGACAGCCGATGAACTGCTGGAAGAAAGAACGATCAGCACGCTGCAAAGCGTGATTGCTGCAAAGGCGTATGCCGCCGAAAACGACATTGCTTTGACGGAGGAGCAGAAAGCGGAATCCAAAACAGCGGCAGAGGATTTTATTGCGGGGGTATCGCCGGAGGATCTGGAAAAAATGGGGATTGACATGGAGGAGATGGTCCCGCTGATGGAAACATCTTACCTCTATTCCCTTGTTTATGAAACCATTGCTGCGGAATGTGAAGTGGAGCCGGAGGAAATAGAGCGGTACTATGAGGAAAACCGCGAACAGCTCCGCGCGGAATATACCACACTGCGGCTGAACAGCATACTGCTGGACAGTGCGGAACGCGCTGAGGAGGCGGCGGAACGCGCCAGAGCAGGAGAGAATTTCAACACGCTTTTTGCAGAATATGATGTGGACGATACGGCAAAGGATAAGGAGAACGGCGGGGAAATTACGCTGGAGCAGGGCTACCTGCGGACGGTATTTGACGCGCGGGAGGATTGGGAAGTCGGCGATATTGTCGGGCCGATTCCGATTAACGGCAGGTTTTTTGTATTCGAGGTACTGGAGCGGAACGTGCCTTCAGATGAAACCGTAAAAGCGGCAGCCGAACAGGTTTACCGCGATACTGTCCGCGCGGAATATGTGGAAAACGCGATGGATAAGGCGGCGGCTTCGCAGACAGTAGAAAAGGTTGAGGGTGTGTGGGACAGCCTGGAAAAGTTCCATTAAAAATAAATACACAAGGCTCCGGCCCATGCACTGGGTGGGCGGAACCTCTGCGGTTTTCAGGTTCTTCCTGCCGTTTTTGCGTATTTTTTGCTCAAAACGGCAGGAAAATTTACATTTTGCAGTAGATTTTCAAAAAACGGTATGCTATAATTGACTTTGATTGTGCGGTCATGACGGACTGCATGGAACCGGCGGCGCATTACAGCGTATAAAAAACAGGAACAGCCGCCGGGAACAACTATTTTAGGGAGGAGCTTCATACAATGAACGCAGTAGTATTGAACAAAGAAAAAACAGATGTAAAATTCTCTTTCGAGGTAAGCGCGGAAGTTTTGGAGCAGGTTGAGGGTGTGTGGGACAGCCTGGAAAAGTTCCATTAAAAATAAATACACAA
>CAMQRG010000046.1 GCA_947036475.1 uncultured Clostridia bacterium | reverse complement strand
TAGCGTAGCGTCTCGTGGGCTCGGAGATGTGTATAAGAGACAGGTGTGGAGAACATGGTATATTTTTCTTCTTCGTTCCACTCTGCCGCTGTCGGGGAGGAAATAGTGCCTGTTGTTGTGTAGGGCTTAAATTCATCGCCAAGCGTAGGAAGGTGGTCGCCGTACCACAGCAGAACAGTCGGTTTTTCCCTTGCCATAATGTAATCATACAATACGCCAAGCGCACGGTCAGAATCGCTCACGCCCTTCAGATAATTTTGAAGCATATTTGTTTCGCGCTCAGAAAGCACATCTGATTTCACACGAATGTCCCAATCGAACGGCTTATATTTATCAAAATACAGCCCATGGTTTTCCATGGTAATTGCCATCAGGTACAGCCCTGTTTCATGCGGCTGTTCCAGCTGGTAAATGATTTCTTCCGCAATGGTTTCATCTGTAATATACGGTCCGCTGTTCCAGTGGTGTTCGGCATGCATATCGTACTCCCCGAGGAAATCATCGAAACCCAGAAGCGGATACGCCCGTTCCCGTTCATAAAATGTTTTCTGGTATGTATGGATTCCAAGGGCGTCATATCCCAGTTCTTTGAATAAACGGGCATAGGAAAAAATATCGCTGAATACATACTGCTGATAGGGAACATTGCCCGGCGGCAGCATATTCGTTGTCATACCCGTCAGTATCTCAAATTCCGGGCGGACTGTCCCGCCGCCGAATGTGCAGGAAACCATAGACCCGCTGGGGTGGTTTTCTGCAATTCTATGATAATTTTGCAGAGGGTCTTTGGAAAACTCTACGTTCTGTAATGCCGAGGGGTCCCAGAAGGATTCCGAAAGCACAACGATAACGTCAGGATTCTGGAAATCCGCCGCATCTGCATTTTCCGGAATATACTTTTCAAACACATGCTCGACATACGCTTTACTGTAATGCTGCGGCTCCGTCATGTTCAGCGCGCCGAAATTCAGTGCGAAAGCAGTCAGAAATCCATGCTTTGTGTAGTTGGTATCCTGGTCCATTGCCTCATCCAGAGAAATCCCGAAAACAGCCTCATACGCCGATTCACGTACGGAAGGGTTTCCCACAAAAAAATACAGGAAAATCAGCAATACGGGCGTACCGGCAATACGGTAACGCTGCTTTCCGGGCAGGACAGGACGCGCCAGAAACAGAAACAGCAGATAAAACACTGTGCCGCCGACCACCTCCCAAACTGCGTCCGGCACAACAAGGGAAGTCAGGAACTGCGTGAAGCTGTCCGCATTTTTTGCCAGCAGCAAATCCCATGGGAGGAAATGCTCCCGCAGTATATTGGATTTGAAATAATCAACCAAAGGCATTACCGTAAAAATAACAGCGGAAATCAACGCCGCTGTAAATACTCTGCGGAACAGGCAGGCGAAGGCCAGAAAAACAAGCGCAACCAGAAACAGGCCGAACATAAACGAACCGGTCTGCTCATACACCAGCGTATGAAGTCTGTCCCCCGAGCCATAAGAAAGGAAATTGCAGGTAAGCGTCAGATAAATCGGGAAAACAGCCACGCAAAGCCACAGGACCGCCTTTGTCAGACGGCTGCTGTGGAAAAATTCTTCTATTTCATTCTGCATTTCGCGAAAAACATTCATATTCAGAAACCTCTTTTCATACGATACCATGCGTTTTTACAGATAACCTTAATTCTAGCATTCACCGGAAAGATTTTCAAGAAAAGGCTGTAAAATTTAATCAAAAATGAAGAAAACAGCATTGTCCGCTGCGCCCCATTCTGTCCAGCGTTTTTTCTTGACAAAGCAGAAACGAAAGCATAGAATAGATGGAATTATAAAAAGTCCCCATTTACCCAAAGGATTCAGCAGGCAGATGGAGGCAGATATGGAACGGCTTTCGTTTTTACAGACGCATTTTTTTGTGGAAAACAGAGCAAAACATGGAAATTTCCAGCGCAAAAATGATACAATACTATAAAATGGAACAGTGTTCCGCACAGGCAGGAGGAAGAAGCATGGCAGACAGTCAGGCAAAGCAAAACGAAAAAATTGTGATGAGGGTATCCTTTTACAGTATGGCGGCGAACATCGCGCTTTCCATATTCAAGGTACTGGCAGGCTTTCTCGCGCATTCCGGCGCAATGGTTTCAGATGGGATACATTCCGCGTCCGATGTTTTCAGTACGGTTGTCGTGATGGTCGGATATCGTCTGGCCGGAAAGGAATCCGACGAAAACCACCAGTACGGGCACGAGAGGATTGAATGTGTCGCAGCTATCCTTCTGTCAATGATTCTCTGTATTACAGGCTTTGCCATAGGACTGGCAGGGTTCCGCAAAATCATCGGGCAGGAAAGCATCTCTCTGGAAGCCCCCGGTCTGCTTGCTCTGGCAGCAGCAATTCTTTCCATATTGGTCAAAGAAGCCATGTACTGGTACACAAGAAGCGCTGCAAAAAAGGTTAATTCTGCCGCACTGATGGCAGACGCATGGCACCACCGTTCGGATTCCCTTTCCTCTGTCGGCAGTATGGCGGGCATCATCGGGGCGCGGCTGGGCTATCCCGTCTGCGACCCCATCGCCAGTGTTATCATCTGCGTTTTTATCGTAAAAGCGGCTTATGAAATTTTCAAAGACGCTGTGGATAAAATGATGGATACGGCCTGCGACGCGCAAACGTTGGAAAATATGCGGCGCGTCATCACAGCACAGGAAGGCGTACTGGGTATTGACCGTTTGCAGACTCGTCTGTTCGGCGCGCGGATTTATGTCGATGTGGAAATTGCGGCAGACGGTGAACTCCCCCTGCGAGATGCACATGTTATAGCAGAGCGCGTGCATGAAGCAATCGAAAACAGCTTCGAGGAAGTAAAGCACTGCATGGTACATGTCAATCCTAAGGATTGAAGCGGCGGCACAGGGCAGAATCCTTACTGCCGCTTACTGCTTTCCGGCTGAAAGCAGGCTTCTGTTACATTTGTATTACATTTCCATTGTTTCCCCTTTCCGCCCTTGCGCGCCGCCGAAAGGCTGTGCTATACTGTCAGCGTCCCACTTTTTTATCACCTCATTTCACGGCAATGAAAGGAGTTGATGCCTTATGTCAATGATTAAAGTGGAAAACCTTACATTTTCTTATCCCTCCGGCATCGAAAATATTTTTGAAAACGTCAGCTTTACACTGGATACAGACTGGAAGCTGGGCTTTGTAGGCAGAAACGGCAGGGGAAAAACAACCTTCCTGAACCTTCTGCTGGGTAAATATGAATATGCCGGGACGATTTCATCATCTGTACAGTTTGATTATTTCCCCTACCCTGTTTCAGAAAAAAGCCGCCTCACAGTGGAGGTCCTTTCGGATATCTGCCCTGCCGCGGAGGAATGGGAGCTGATGCGTGAATTATCCCTTTTGGACGTTGCGCCGGAAATTCTCTGGCAGTCCTTTGATACGCTTTCCAAAGGCGAACAGACAAAAGCACTGCTTGCCGCTCTTTTTTTGAACGAAGGGCATTTCCTGCTTATCGACGAGCCGACCAATCATCTGGACAGCGGCGCGCGGGAAAGCGTGGCAGCATATCTGAAAAAGAAAAAGGGCTTTATACTGGTTTCACACGACCGGAACGTACTGGACTGCTGTGTCGACCATATCCTCGCGCTGAACCGGACGAATATCGAGGTACAGAACGGGAATTTTTCCTCATGGCTGGAAAATTTTGAAACACAGCAGGAATCCGAAGCCGCACAGAACAAGCGGCTGAAAAAAGATATCAGGCGGCTGGAAAATTCCGCAAAGCGTACCGCGGTATGGTCTGACAAGGTAGAAGCCTCCAAAGCCGGCGCGGCGGACAAAGGCTATGTCGGGCACATGGCGGCAAAAATGATGAAGCGTTCCAAATGCATCGAATCCCGCCAGAAAAAAGCCATTTCGGAAAAATCCGCACTCCTGCGGAATACGGAAACCGCAGAGGACCTCAAAATTTCCCCGCTCATACACCATGCCGAGGTACTGGCGCGTTTTGAGGGCGTTACGCCGGAATACGGCGGCGTGCCCGTCTGCGCCCCCGTCAGTTTTGAAGTACGCCGGGGCGAACGTATTTTTCTGCATGGGAAAAACGGCTGCGGAAAAAGCAGCCTGCTGAAGCTGCTGGCAGGTGAACCTGTCGCATATACAGGGACGCTGACAAAAGCCTCCGGCATGGTGATTTCTTATGTCCCGCAGGACACTTCCCATCTGCGCGGCTCCCTTTCGGAATATGCCTGTACGCATGGGATTGACGAAAGCCTGTTCAAAGCTCTGCTCCGGAAACTCGGATTCGAGCGGGCGCAGTTTGAAAAGGATATTTGGGATTTTTCCAGCGGGCAGAAAAAGAAAACGCTGATTGCAGGCAGCCTCTGCGAAAAAGCCCATCTGTATATCTGGGACGAGCCGCTGAACTTTATTGATATTTATTCCCGCAGACAGATTGAACAGCTGATTGCGGAATATGCCCCGACCATGCTTCTTGTCGAGCATGACAGGGTGTTCCAAGACGCGGCGGCAACCAAAATCATTGCTTTGTAAGCCGAAAGTATCACGCATACGGCTGAAACAGGAGGTGCGCATTGAAACGGGTTTTGATGGATATTTCCAAAGACCTCACCCGAATCGCTCTGGCAGAGGACGGGGAACTTGTAGAATTATATTATGAAAGTAAACGCGATGAAAGCCTGTTGGGAAATGTTTACGCAGGGCGCGTGGCCAGCGTAGTTCCAAATCTACAGGCGGCATTCGTGGATATTGGAGCGGAAAAAAACGGCTATTATTACTATGGTGCGGCACGCGCCGTTTCCGATGAAGGGAAGAATCCCGCGCGCCCCAAGCCCGGGGATACTCTGATATTACAGGTGGAAAAGGACGCGGCCGGTTCAAAGGGCGCAGTGCTGACGAACCGGTTTTCTTTTCCCGGAAAATTTCTTGTACTCCTGCCCGGAGATAATGGGGAAATCGGCATTTCCCGCAAAATTACAGATTCTGCGGAGCGGGAGCGGATACGCCGGACCGTGCGCGCGCTCCTGCCGGAAGGCTGCGGCGCAATCGTGCGCACAAACGGCGAGAACCGCACTCAGGAAGAATATGAAAACGAAATTGCCCTGCTGCTGGAAAAATGCAAAAAGCTGGAAAAAGGGACGTTTGCCCTGCCGCCCGCCCTGCTTTTGCAGGAAAGCCAGCCTGTCCGTCAGGCTGTGCGGGATTTTTATTCCGCCGATGTGGACGAGTTTGTCCTGAATGACGAAGCCGCTTACCATTCCCTGCTGGAAACAGACGATTTCGGCGGAGAGGGACAGCCCGTTTTGCGGCTCCACACCGAAAAAACACCGCTGTTTGAAGCATACTTTCTGGAGCGGCAGAGCGAAAAAGCCCTTGAGGAAAAAGTCTGGCTGAAAAGCGGCGGTTTCCTTGTAATCGAAGAAACCGAAGCCTGTGTCGTCATAGATGTGAACACAGGAAAGGCAGCAGGGCGCGGCGACCTGCAAAAAAGCATCTTCCGCACAAACCTTGAAGCAGCAGAAGAAGCCGCAAAACAGATGCGTCTGCGGAATCTTTCCGGCATCATCATTATTGATTTTATTGATATGCCGGAGAAAAAAAATCAGCAGGAGCTGACCCGCAGGCTGGAATCCGCAGTAAAAAAAGACAGAATCAAAACCGTTGTTGTCGGCATGACGGAACTGGGTCTGATGCAGGTAACGCGGAAAAAAACACGCCCTTCTCTCCGGCGGCAGATGACAACAAAATGCCGCGCCTGCGAAGGAACGGGACGTTTGCCCTCTATCGACTGGACCGTAACGAAAATGCGGCGGCAGGCAGAAAGCATCTTTGCGAATACAATTTATAATGAGATACTCGTCCGCGCAGACGGCAGACTTCTGCGGGCGTTTGCGGGTGAAAAAGACTACTGGCTGAAACAGCTTGAAACGCGTTTTGGCAGAACAGTAATTCTTGAAGCCGCTGAAATGGACTTTGGCACATTTGAAATAGAGAAACGAAAACACTCGTAAGAGCCAGTTTAGTGTCTGAACGTATACAGGCTGATGGAAAGATTTTGTGCGGAACAGCGCAGGATAGTGCAGAATCTGCCGGCAAAACGTATGCGGAGAGATACTAAACTGGCTCTAACACTTTCCCTACCAAATCCATCGGCTTTACAGGCTGCAACATTCGGTAAAAAAGCCGAGCAAAGACCTCTTGCAAACAAAAAAAATTATGCTATAATTACAATAAAAACAAGCAGTAAATTCCATTTATTGTAAAAAAGGGAGGTTTTATGTATGTCATTCAGTCCAGTATTAGGCTCTGCGTTTAACCGGACAAAACTGCGCGACCCCGCCCATTCCTGCACGTTTTCGGGCATGTGCTCCATGTGTACGGCGGACTGCGTAGGGACGTGTGAAATCGGGCTCTCCGCTGTGCGTGGTGCTGATGCAGTTTACCCTACCACAACAGGCGACAATCAGGTCGCATCTGAAAAGACTTACCCTGTTGATTATTCCCATTTCAATATCAATGGGCGCGTATTCGGCGCAGTCGGCGCGGAGGCGGATTCTGATAAGGCAACGATTCATGACGTGAATCTGGAAACCGTTATCGGTACAATCAATCCTGTAAAGCTGAAACTGCCCATCGTTCTGCCCGCGCTTATCAAGCTGAACTGGCAGGATTATTTCGGCGGCGCGGCAATGGCCGGTGTACTGACAGTTATCGGCGAAGGCGCGGTAACGAAAGACCCTGCGCTCCGGCTGGAAAACGGAAAAGTCGTCCACTGCCCGAAATTGGGTGAATTTTTGGACGCATTCCGCAAATACTACCGCGGCTATGGGCAGATTATATTGCAGGTAAACGTAGATGACGACCGTATCGGCGTGCCGGAATATGCCATAAAGGAATGCGGCGCGGAGGCAATTGAATTTAAATTCGGACAGTCCGCGAAAGGCACACAGCCCGTCAACCGTCTTGCAACGCTGGAAGCCGCGCTGAAAGCACAGGAGCAGGGGCTCCTTGTCATTCCCGACCCTTCCGACCCGAAGGTTGTGGAGCGGTACAATGCAGGATTTGGCGAAAATTTCCGTTCCTATGGACGTTTGCCCATGTGGGACGAAAATTACCTTGTACCCAGAATCAATGAACTGCGTGCAATGGGTCTGAAAAATGTATACTTCAAAATGGCAGGTTATGACCCTGCTGATTTGGAACACGTTCTGCGGATTGCAAGCGAAGCACAGGTTGACCTTGTAATGTTTGACGGCGCGGGCGGCGGTTCCGGTTACAGCCCCTGCAAGATGATGAACGAATGGTGTCTGCCAACGGTGGCCATGGAAAGCTATCTGGCGGAAATCATGGCACGGCTGGAAAAAGAAGGCATAAAACTGCCCCATATCGCTGTTACGGGCGGCTTTACAATGGAAGATCAGGTTTATAAGGCTCTGGCCCTGGGCGCGCCGTATGTAAAAGCTGTCGGGCTTTGCCGTTCTTCTATGGCGGCGGCAATGAGTGCGAAAAAGATTGGAGAACTGCTTGAGGCTGGGAACCTTCCTCTGGAACTGCAAAGATTCGGTGCAACAAAAGACGAGCTGTTCCCCGACCTGCGGGAACTGCGCGATATTTACGGCAACGAAGCAAATGACTTCTCCACAGGCGCGATTGGCGTATATTCCTATCTGAACCGCATTGCGTTCGGCCTGAAACATTTCGCTGCGCTGAACAGAAAATTTGACGTAAAATACATAGAAAAGAATGATATTTTCCCGCTGACCAGAGATGCAAAGGATATTTTTGACGGGAAATGGATGAAATAAGAAGCGTTACTGTTTTTTACAAGTAAAAGACGGCATGCCATAAGAAAATTATTTACTTATGGCATGCCGCCTTTATTGTCAGCCTTTCATTTTTGCGTTTTATTCTTCTTCCTCCGGCAGAGATTCTTCCATACTGTCGTCCTCTGCGAAATCTTCCATGCCATCGGTCATTTCAGACTCCTGTTCCTCCAGAGTTTCTTCTTCATCAGCGAAGATTTCGACAGGATGGCCCTCCCGCACCTTAATCTTGCCCTGATACAGCTCATTTACCGCCACAGAAACGGGTTTATCCACCTTTATGCCATCTACCAGCGGCTCCGCATGGTCCACAAGCTGTCTTGCACGCTTTGCCGCGGCAATTACGATTGTATACCGACTGCCCAGCGTGATATCGTCTGTATCACGGTTGAAAACTTCCAGCAAATCTGTATAAGAAGGTCTTAGCATGATTCCATCTCTCCTTTGAATACTTTTTTAATATTTTTGTTCCGGCTGCATTTCATGCGTTCCGCGCGGACAATCGCCTGCACGTCTGCCACAGCCTGCTCTATCGTATCATTTACAACCACGTAGTCGTATTCCTGCACCAGTTCCAATTCTTCCAGTGCGCGATGTATCCTGCGGTTGATTTCTTCTTTTTCCTCTGTCCCGCGGTTCGTCAGCCGCTTGCCAAGTTCCTCCAGATTTGGCGGAATCAGGAACACCAGAACACCGTCGGGATATATTTTTTTAACCTGAAGCGCACCCTGCACTTCAATCTCCAATATGACGTTCCGGCCTTCCATCAGCTTCTCTACCACATATTTTCTGGGCGTGCCGTAAAAATTTCCGCAGAATTCCGCCCATTCCAGCAGCTCCATATTCTCCCGCATTTTAAGAAATTCTTCTTTTGTATGGAAAAAATAATGCACGCCGTTTTTTTCATAATCCCTCGGCTGGCGTGTCGTGGCGGAAATGGAGAGCGAAAAATCCTCGTTTTCGCAGAGCCGCTCCACAATCGTCCCCTTTCCGGAGCCGGAAGGTCCGGAAATTATCAGCAGTATTCCCTGTTCTTTCATAAAAACCTACATTCCTTTCTGGTCTGCGGAAAGCCTGCCGCCTACCGTTTCCGGCACATTGGGCGAAAGCACTACCGCTCCATTATCCATAATAATCACACAGCGCGTTTTTCTGCCATATGTCGCGTCAATCAGGCTGCCCTTTTCCTTTGCGTCCTGTATCATACGTTTGACAGGAGCGGAGTCAGGGCTGACCATTGCGATAACGCGGTTCGCTGAAACTACATTGCCGTAGCCTATATTCATAAACTGTATCTTCTCCATTCCTTCCCCCCGTAAAGACCTTGGGGGCGTTGCCCCCAAATCCCCCACAAGGGCATTCTGCCCTTGACCCGTCCAGCCAGCCGCAGAATGCGGCTGGAAAGTCTTAAATATACCATTGATATTGACTTCCCAGCCATGCAACGCATGGCTGATAGAAGGGTCGAGGGACAGCGTCCCTCGCGGAGATTGGGGCAGAGCCCCAAGGTCTTCATGTCTTTTTACACACTTATTCCAGATTCTGGACCTGTTCCCGTATCTTCTCAATCTCGCTTTTCAGCGCAATCGTTGCCTGCACAATCTGCACGTCGTTCGCTTTGGACGCAATCGTATTTGACTCCCTGTTCATTTCCTGCACAAGAAAATCCAGCTTCCGCCCGACCTGTCCGCCTTCCCGCAGTATCCCGTCCAGCTGAATCAAATGGCTTTCCAGCCTCGTAATCTCCTCGTCGATGCAGCCCCTGTCCGCAAATACGGCAACCTCCTGCGCAACCCTCTGCGGGTCAACCTCCACATTCCCAAGAATGTCCTCCAGTCGTCTGTTTAGCTTTTCGCGGTATTCCTCCACAACCAGCGGCGCACGCTCTTTCACGTCAGCAACCAGTTCGCGGATTTTTTCACCCTTCTGCAAAATATCATGTTTCAGGTTTTCACCTTCTGTTTCCCGCATCGCCAGAAAACGCGATACCGCATCTTCCAGCGCAGGCAGGAGAATTTCCCACAGGGCTTCTTCCTCTTTCTGCGCCTTTTCCACTGTAATTACATCAGGAAAACGTGCCGTTAATTCTAATATCCTGCCGTCATCTGCCTGCGGAAGCCCCAGTATATCCCGCAGATGCTTCAACTTTTCTGCATATGCCGCCGCGAGAGTTTCGTCCAGCTTCACCTCTACGTCCTCGGAAGAAAGCGTTTCAAAGCTGATATAAATATCCGTTTTTCCGCGGAACACATTTTCCGACGTTTTTTTCCTGATCCTGTCCTCCAGACTGATCAGAAAACGGGGCAGCTTCACCGTAATATCATTATAGCGATGGTTTACCGACCGCATTTCCACAGTAAACTTCCTGTCCTCAGCGGTAAATTCACCTCTGCCATAGCCTGTCATACTCCTGACTTTCGCGTCCATCATCACGACCCTTTCCTGTACGTTCCTTCTTTATTGCAATGTTTTCTTATTATAACGAAAGGACGCTGAAATAGCAAGGAAAACCGGAAATTGTATCCACTATTTTTAATTTTCTTCTAATCTTTCTCCTGTTTTCAGAAAATCTGACAAATATGTACCCGCCGCCGGCGGGCTTGCGCTGACTCAGCTGTAACGGTTAATGTCTTCCATCGTAATCCCCGGGTGCAGGGCAATGTTGATGCTGTTGGCAATGATATTCGCCAGCCGGTCGACAACCGCATCTACCTCCTTAGGCGTTACAAACATATTTCCCGTATACGGTCCTAAAATATCCGCAATCATCTGATATTTTTCTTCCTGCTCCAGACTGTGCAGCATACGGTAAAAATCCGAACCTTCCTGCGTCTGTTCTATCATTTCCCCGAGTATTCTGTCCATAGTATCGTTTACCAGCGTTGCCGCATCTACCACCGTAGGCACGCCAATGGCAATCACCGGAATCCCCAGACTTCTCTCGTCCAGCATCATGCGGCAGTTGCCCACGCCTGCACCGGGTGCGACACCTGTGTCCGACATCTGTATCGCGGCGTTGATACGGTTGGAACGGCGCGCCGCCAGCGCATCTATCGCAATCAGGAGCGAAGGGTGCAGCTTGTCCACAATCCCCCGTATGATTTCGCCCGTTTCAATGCCGGTTATCCCCATAACACCGGGGCTGACTGCTGCCACAGGGCGGACGGTTTCCTCAATTTCCTCCGGCAGCGTGCCCTGCAAATGGCGGGTGACAAGGATACGCGAAACCACCTTCGGCCCAAGCGCGTCCGGTGTGATGTTCCAGTTGCCAAGCCCTGCCACAAGCACGCTGTCGCCCTCCTCCAGCTTTGCCAGCGCGCGTATATTTTCCGCCAGAATGCGTATCATTTCCTCATGGCACTCTATATCATTCTCCTTCAGTTTTTCAGATTCGATAGTAATATAGTTGCCGATGGGCTTTCCCATCAGCTGGCTTCCCGCCTCGGAAAGAATACGCACATGGGTCAGGCTGTAATCCTCCTCCTCCCGCGTTTCCACGTCCACGCCGTCCAGCTCGTTTCCCTGTTTGGGCTGGCTTTCCGCCGCCATTTCGCGTGCCTCTATGGCAAGGTCAGTCCGCACAGAAAATGCGGGCTGCTGTTCTGTTTCTCTCTTTTGTTCCATATTCTCAATGCCCTCCTGCTGTTTCCCTTATTTTTTCCGCAGGTTTTGAAATATATTCATTGACTTATTTCTGTTCATCGGGTAAAATATTATATGTTGAATTACTGTCTCTTATACACATCTGACGCTGCCGACGACTCCTTACGTGT
>CAMQRG010000045.1 GCA_947036475.1 uncultured Clostridia bacterium | reverse complement strand
AATTAAATTAGCATAAATTTCATGGCAATGTCAAGTGCATTGAAAAATTCTGTTATACATTTAAATTTCTTAGCTTCCTATTCCGCAAGTTTCAGCGAGAAAACAAACGTGCTCCCCTTTCCTTCCTCGCTTTTTACGGTAATGCTTTCTCCATGCGCAAGCAAAAACTCCCGCACAATCGCCAGCCCAATGCCGCTGCCCTGTTTATCCTCATTGCGCGTTGCGTCCGCCTTATAGAATCGGTCAAAAATATACTTCTGATTTTCTTCGCTGATTCCAATGCCCTCGTCCTTTATGGATACCAGTACTTTTTTCTTATCTGTCAGCGTCGTTTCCACCTCAACCACGCCTTCCGGATGGGAAAACTTCACAGCATTCCCCAGCAGGTTCTGTATCACTCTGGAAATTTTATCCCTGTCGCCAAACACAGCCGTTTCCTTCTCCGCATAGATTACTTTAATCCCTACGTGTTTTTCATTCAACTGCGGCTCTAAAACAGCAATATTTTCCCGAATCAAATCATTTAAGTCAAACTCTGTTTCGTCCAGCAGTATGCGGCTGCTCTGCGCGCGGCTCAACTCCACGATGCCCTCTGTCAGCCGCGAAAGACGGACGGTTTCCTGCAATACGATACGCAGATATTTTTCCTGCTTTTCCGGCGGTACGGTACCATCCAGCATAGCTGTCAAAAAGCCCTGCATAGAGGTCAGCGGAGAACGAAGGTCGTGCGAAACATTCGCGATGAAATCCCGCCGCTTTTTATCGTCCTGCTCCAGACTCTCCGCCATATGGTTAAAGCTCTCCGCCAGCTCGCCCATTTCGTCCATACTCCCAATTGTCACGCGCTGCTCAAAATCACCGTCCGCGATAATCTTCGCCGCGCGGTTCATTTCCATCAGCGGCTTTGTCATGCGCTTCGACACCATATAGCTAACCCCAATAGCAATCAGGAACACAAAGAACAGGCTGACAAGCCCCATTGCGTACATCTCCCTGAGCGATTCCTCCAATTCCGGTATCGGACAGCACATAAATATCCCCGCCATCTGCCCAACGGTCAGCGGATAGCCTACCACAAGCATGGGCGTATCAAAAAACCAGCCCTGTTTGGTTTCTATGGAAACGATATTTCCATCTAAAACACCCTGCACAAGTTCCTCGTACGCCATCACTTCGCCAATCATATTTTCATCAAACCCCGGGGAAATCATCACAACCACGCCGCTGTCGTTCGTCATCAATATCCCCGCGCTCATGTAATCCTCCAAAACCTGAAGTTCATAGCTTAAATTGCTCAGGCTGCCCGTTCGATAGGCTTTTGTAATGGCAGCGGCAATTTTCTGCCCCTGCTCAATCAGTTCGTCCCGTTTTTCGTTCATATAGTGTCTGGTATACACCATAGAAAGCACAATACTCAAAATTACCACGCACGCCGCAATTGTCCCCAAATACAACATCATCTGTTTTTTTACAATAGATTTCCGTTTCATGGCATTCCTCCGCAGACCTGTGTATTTTTCGTTTTTTCTGCTTTCATCATAGCATTTTTCATCATTTTTTTCAATCCGCTCATTCTCCGCTGCCCGCGCAGCAGACGAAAGGGAAAATATAAAAAACGGCAGTATCGAAATGATACCGCCGTTCTTCTTTCTGCGGATGACAGGACTTGAACCTGCACGGGCGTAATGCCCACTAGAACCTGAATCTAGCGCGTCTGCCAGTTCCGCCACATCCGCACGTCCTGTGCGCTAGATTATAATAACGCACCGACGGAAAAATGTCAAGCCTTTTTTTCTCTTTTTTTCAATTCTTTTTTATTGCCGCTCTCAAAGGAACAGCGGTACCAGCACAGGCACCAGAAGCGTACAGACAACACCGCTGACAAACGCCAGCACTGCCGTTTCGCTGTTCGTATTTTTACTGATAACCCCCAGCGTCGTATCCATCGCCGTTGCTCCGGCTGGCGCGATAGCACAGTAAAAATTCAGATGCCCAGCCAAAAACGGCACAATCACAAACGTAATGGCTTCGCGGAACACATTCGCCAGAAAGGAAACCGCGCCGCCTGTTGGATTGCCTGCCTCTGTCAGCAGAATACCGGAAAGGCTGTACCAGCCCAGTCCGGAGGAAATCGCCATTCCCTCCCGCAGAGGCAGGTGTATCAGCAAAGCCGTCACAGCGCCGCCAAAGAGCGACCCTGCCGCAACCCCAACAGGAATCAGCAGTATTTTCAGCCCCAGTTCCTTTATGCGGGCAAAAACCTCTTTATTCCGGCCCATGTCTATCCCAACGGAAAACAGCAGAGCCAACAGCATCACCGAAGATGCGCTGTCCAGAAACGCGCTGGCGTCCTCCGGCAGCAGAACACCTCCCGCTACCCCCAAAGCAAGCGCGGCCAGCAGTATCAGGCTCATTTCTTCCCCTCCTTCTGTAAAAACAGCCTGGAAAGGCAGTAAACCGCCAGCGTACTGCCCAATATGGCAAATACCGCAAAAAGGAGAGCTTTCCCGCCCAGAAGCGGCAGATTCCGGAGTATCTCCCCATTCCTGCCAATGCTCACGCCCATGCAGAATATCAGCAGAAGCAGGAAGGCAGTCTGCAATCGCCCGTTCAGCCGCAGTCCCTTTTCCTGCAAAAGACCTTTATAGCCAATCAAAAAGCCCAGACCCAAAACAAGAAATATCTTTCCCATAACTTCCTCCAAAAAAACGAAGGCAGAGCCTTATGCTTTCTTCATCAGTTCAACGACCTTGTCAATCTCCTCGCGGGAAACATAGCGATGCGTCACATAGCGCATGATGCCATTATCCTCTCCATTGATACGCACGCCGTTATCCAGCATATATTTCACCAGCCCATCGGAATCCAGCGGGAAACCTGCCAGCCGGAAAAATACCATACTGATCTGCTGGCGTTCTTTATAAACCTCAATGCCCGGCACTTCCGTAAGCCGTTCCGTCATGTATGCGGCGTTTTCATGGTCCTCTTTCAGCCGTTCCGTCATTTTCGTCAGCGCAACAATGCCGGCCGCCGCCAGAATACCCGCCTGACGCATGCCGCCGCCCAGTATTTTACGCTTTCTTCTTGCCAGCGCAATAAACTCCCTGCTACCCACCAGCACAGAGCCTACCGGCGCGCAGAGCCCCTTGGAAAGACAGACGGACATGCTGTCGCAGTATTGCGCCATTTCCTTTACGTCAACTCCCAGATACGCCGCCGCGTTAAATATCCGCGCACCGTCCACATGTACAGGCAGTCCATATTTCTTCGCCAGCTCCCAAACTTTTTTCATGTATTCCACAGAGCGCACCTGCCCGTCAGAATCCGCATTTTCATAGGTAATCAGGGCAGTTTTGGGCTGGTGAATATCCTCCGGGTCCTTGCGGATATATTTTTCTACAATATCCAGAGGCATTTCCCCTGCCGCATTCTGCACGCTCCTCAACTGTGCCCCTGCGATAATCGCCGCAGAGCCCGCCTCATGCGCCACGATATGGCAGTTATCCGGCAGAATAACTTCCTCACCTCTCTGTACATGGGTAAAAAGCGCAAGCTGGTTGCTCATAACGCCGCTGGGTACGAACAGCCCCGCCTCCTTGCCGAATTTCTCCGCCGCAAGCTGTTCCAGTTCGTTAATCGTTGCATCATCGCCATAAACATCGTCGCCCACAACAGCCTCAAACATCGCCTGACGCATTTCCTCTGTCGGCAGTGTCACTGTATCGCTGCGCAGGTCAATCATTCCGTTTATCATTTGTTTTCCTCCTCAATGTCCTCTGTATTTTCCGTTTCTTCCATAGCTTCTGTTTCTTCCGCATCTGCGCATACGTTGGGTCTGTCCGGGAATACAACCATGCCAAAGCCGTTCAGCTTGAACAGTTTTTCCAGCAAGGCTTCCGTCCCTGCCTCCAGCTTGTATTCCATTTCCTCCCTGTAAAGCGGCATCATGACATACATATTGATCTGCGTGCCGTCCTCCGTATGGAATACGCTGATTTGCTCCTGCAAAGAACCCAGCAGTGTACCGCAGAGCTCCGTAGTTTCGTCATACGGCGCATACTCTGCGGAATTGGGAATCGTATGCCCCCAGCCCAGCCATGTGCCATATTCATGCGGGAAACGCGCCAGATATTTCATCAGATGCACCGGCCACCAAAGGCTCTCCGGCACATCTTTGTCCGTTTCGTACCCCGTCAGAATGTCCCATTCCGCAGGCAGGAACAGCAGCAGTTCCGCCCGTTCCAAATCCTTGTATTCCGGCAGAAGTTCCTCCGGCAGTGTCATGGGCATTGCGCTCATGCCTGTTGTATAAATAACATGGAAATCCTGTTTCGTCGGGGCTTTCATCACATATACGTCCACATGGATAAACTCCGACGCGATTTCATGGTAAACCCTTGTTTCTCTGCCCGGAAAGGCCGCCTCCATATGCTCGGAAATTTCCCGTTCATAGGGCGTATGCGCCGGAGCGCGGAATTCCTTTGGTTCTTCCAGCGCATCATATTCATAAATCGGAGAACCGCCCTTTGATGTTTCCCCTGTAAAACGCTTTTTTTCCGTCATGTTCCTTTCCTCCTTTATTCCCCGCCAAACAACGCTTTTGCAAAATCTGCCGCATTGAATTTTTGTAAGTCGTCAATGCCTTCACCAACACCAATGTAGCGCACAGGAATTTTCAGTTCACTCTTGATTGCCACAACGATACCGCCCTTTGCCGTACCGTCCAGCTTCGTCAGTATGATGCCTGTAATATCCGCAACCTCCTGAAACAGTCTGGCCTGCTGTAAAGCGTTTTGCCCTGTTGTCGCGTCCAGCACGAGATAGACCTCGCGGTTTGCGTCAGGGTATTCCCGTTCAATCACACGGGCAATCTTCCGCAGCTCTTCCATAAGGTTCTTTTTATTGTGCAGCCGCCCCGCCGTATCGCAGATGAGTAAATCTGATTTTTTGTTCCGCGCCGCATGCACCGCGTCAAACACCACAGCGGCAGGGTCGGAGTTTTCCTCATGCTTAATCACTTCAATACCGGCACGTTCGCCCCAGATTTCCAGCTGGTCGATGGCTGCCGCGCGGAAGGTATCCGCCGCCGCCAGCAGAACGGCTTTTCCGTCCTTTTTGAAACTGTACGCCAGCTTACCGATGGTCGTCGTCTTGCCTACGCCGTTTACGCCGATGACGAGCATCACAGTTGGAGTGGGCAAATTTTCTTCTTCCTCCGCCCCTTCGGAAAGCATCTCCGTAATTTCTTCAACCAACATACCTTTCACCAGAGAAGGGTCTGTGGCATGCTCCTTTTTCACCCTGTTCCGCAGACGGTTCACAATTTCCATTGTAGTCTGCACGCCTAAATCTGCCATTATGAGGGCTTCTTCCAGTTCCTCAAACAAGTCCTCGTCTATCTTCGTAAAGCTGCCCAGAACACTGTCCACACCGTCCATAATGTTTCGGCGGGTCTTGTCCAGTCCTTCCTTCAGCCTTGCGAAAAAGCCTTTTTTGGGCTCAGGGTCAGGCTCTGTCTTTTCCGGCTCGGCTTCTTCCTGTTCTTCCGACTCCTCGGGTGTGACTTCCTCTGGCTCTTCCGGTTCCTCTGCTGTGATTTCCTCCGCCTCGGCAGTTTCTTCCGGTTCCTCAGACGTTATTTCCTCCAGCTCAGTCGATTCTTCCGTTGTGATTTCCTCTGCCTCGGCTGCATCTTCCTGGTACAAAACATCTGGCGTTGCGCGGTAGATTTCAATGTCGTCCTCCCCCATCATTTCATGCACCGCATGGCTGATGGCAGCCGTTTCACTCTCTCCTTCTTCCAGCACAAGGACGACTTCCCCGTCCTCCTCTGCGGGCTGTTCCAGTTCCAGCCCCTCTATCTCCAGCACGCCTTCCTGCTGTTCCTCCGGTTTCGGCACGTTTTCTTCTTTTTTCTTAAAAAAATCAAATAATCCCATTCTCACACCTCAATTTTCATTCAGACCACATATGCTGTGCTTTCCGTCCTTACCCTGCATTTTCTGTAAAATCCACAGAAATCAGCTTGGAAATACCTTTTTCCTGCATCGTCACACCGTACATCACGTCAGCGTACTCCATCGTACCCTTCCTGTGTGTAATCACAATAAACTGAGTATCTTTCGAGAAACGTTTCAGATACTGCGCGTAACGGCTGACATTCGCATCGTCCAACGCGGCTTCAATCTCGTCCAGTATACAGAACGGCGACGGCTTCAAAAGCAGTATGGAAAACAGTATCGCAATCGCTGTCAGCGCACGTTCTCCGCCGGAAAGCAGCTGCATGTTCTGCAAATTTTTCCCGGGTGGCTGTGCCACAATCTCAATGGGCGATTCCAGCACGTTTGCCGTATCCATAAGCCGCAGATATGCCTTGCCTCCGCCAAACATTTCTCGGAATACCTTCCCGAAGTTTTCCGAAATCAACGCAAACTGCTCTCTGAACTGCTTTTCCATCAATCCAAGCAGTTCCTCTATGATTTGCGAAAGTTTTTCCTCTGCCGCCAAAATATCCCCGCGTTGTGCCGAAAGGAAAGTAAAGCGTTCCCGTACCTCCCTGTACTGCTCAATTGCGCCAACGTTTACGCTGCCCAATTCCCGAATCATGGCTTTCCATTCCCGTACCGGACGGTCATCTTCATTTTCAGGCTGCGCGGCGGCATACTCCTGTGCCATACGCAGCGTCATTTCGTATTCCTCCCACATCTCCGCCGCAATGCGCTGTTTTTCTTCTTCCAGCTTTTCACGCCGCGTTACAATGCGGAAAATTTCATTTTCCAGCCTTCCGGCAGTTTCCTTCCATTCTACCGCCTCTTCCTCTGCACGCTCCTTTTCTGCAGAAACGTTGTCTTTCTCTGCCGCAAGCGCGCCGCATTCCGTTTGCAGCTGTTCGTTTTCGCGTGCAAGTGTTTCGGATTCTTTTTTCAAATCCTCCTGCTGTTCCGCTCGTTTTCCGCCGCTTTCATCATATTGCGCCGCCTGTTCCAGTGCCGCTTCGCGCTCCTGCGCAAGCCGTTCCGTCTCTTCTTTCAGCCGAAGCAATGTTTCCTCCATGCTGTAAAGCTGCTGACCCGCGTTGGAAAGCGTAATTTTCTTCTGTGTAATTTTCTCCGCCAGCGTGTCACGCTTTTCCTTTTCGCCGCTCAAACTGCTCTGGAAAGCAGTCAGCTGTTCATTTGCCTCTGCCATGCTCTGCTCAGATGCTTCGACCTTCTCGCGGAATGCCTGTATCTCCTGCTCCGCGCCTTCCAGCTGTTCCGCAAGCTGGCGTTCCTCCAAAAGCAGAAGCGAAAGCTTTTCTTCCGCCTCTTTACGGTCGGCTTCGGCTTTTTCCCGTTCTCCGTCCGCGCCGCCCTGTGTCACAAGCACAGCCTGCAATTCCATTTTCTTATCCATGGTCTCCTGCTCAATTTCCTGCAAATCCTCATCAGCAAGCAGGAGCTTTTCGCGTAGCTGCCCCGCCTGTGTTTCCGCATTTTGCAGCTGTTCCCGCAGGTTTCGTATCTCCCTGCCGCGTCCCAGGATATGGGACGTTTTTTTCTGCGCCGAGCCGCCCGTCATCGCGCCGCCGGGGTTCAGAATATCTCCTTCCAGCGTCACCAGCTTATACTGGTGGCGGTATTTCTTCGCCAGCGCGACAGCCCTGTCCAGTCCGTCTACAACGAGTATTCTCCCCAGCAGGTTCAGCGCAATCTGCCGATAGGTTTCTTCGCACGAAACCAAATCAGACGCCGCACCAATGACGCCTGCTTCCTCCAATACAGGCGGGCGCCCTTCCAGCCCCCTGCCGCGAATCGCAGAAACCGGCAGGAACGTTGCCCTGCCGAGACGGTTTGCTTTCAGGTATTGTATCGCGTCGCGCGCATCTTCTTCCGTACGCGTCACAATGTTTTGCAGCGCGCCGCCCAGAGCCGCCTCAATCGCAGTTTCGTAAGCCTCCTCGACCTTCAAAAGCTGTCCGACAGCGCCGCAGATGCCGCGCTGCTCCCTGTCCGTCAGTTTCAGCAGGCTTTTTACACTGCCATAAAAACCCTCCTGCTCCCGTTCCATCTCCAGCAATATGGAAAGGCGCGAACGCGTTTCGTACATCTTTGTCTCCTGCCCGGAAAGGCTGTTTTCCGCCCTGCGCTTTTGTTCCAGCGCATGCGTCCTGTCCTGCTCCAAAGCAGTCAGTTCCTGTTCCAAAAAGCGAATGGAATTTTTTCGTTCATTCTCCTTCTGTTCCAGCGCAAGCAGATGCACTCGGAACTGCTCCAAACGGCTTTCCGTATAGTTTTTTTCCATTTGCAGCTGCTCATTTCTGGCTTCAAACTGCCCGCGCATTGCCTCACGCTTTGAAATCTCGCCCTTTGCTTCCGTACTGATACGGATATGCTCAAAAATCTCGTCCTTAAAGGATTCTGCCTGCGTTTCCTCCTGCGTCAGCGTACTGCTCAGGGAGGCAAATTCCTCCTCCAATGCCGTCAGCTCATTCTGGTGCTGCTCCATTTTCAGCCGCAGCGCAGTCATGCGGCTCTGGCAAAGCTCCTGTTCCGCCTTGTTTTCGTCCTGCTTTTTTTCTTTCAGGGCAATTTCCTCCTGCAAACGTGTCGCATTCGCCGCGTCATTCTGGCGCTGTTCCTCCCGCAGACGGATTTCGCCTTCCTTTTTCTCAATTTCCTGACGGATTTCGGAAATTCTTTCCGTTTTTTCCTGCAAAGCCGTTTCCAGCTGCTCCGTTTTTTCCCGCAATGCAGCGGCTGTTTCCTTTGCCTGCGCACTTTTCTCCAGGTCCTCGGCCATTTCCTGCCTTGCGTTTTCCTCATCTTCCGCCAGTTTTTGCAGCTGGATGTCCGCCCGTTCCGCCTCACGGCAGAAAGCGGCTGTTTCCGCCTGTTTCAGCCGTTCTTTCAGCCGCAGATACTCCTTCGCTTTTTCGCTTTGTTCCTCCAAAGGAGCAAGCTGCCCTTCCAGTTCACGAATGATATCATTGACGCGCACAAGGTTCTGCTGTTCCTTTTCCAGCTTTGCAGCGGCTTCATTCTTCCGCGTTTTATATTTGACGATACCTGCCGCTTCTTCAAAAATACGGCGGCGTTCATCGCCCTTTGCGCTGAGGATTTCGTCAATCCTTCCCTGTCCGATGATGGAATAACCTTCCCTGCCCACACCGGTATCCATAAACAACTCCTGTATGTCCTTCAGACGACAGGACGTACCGTTGATACGGTATTCGCTTTCACCGGAGCGGTACACGCGCCGCGTCACCTGCACCTCCGTATATTCCACAGGCAGACGCCCGTCCTCATTATCAATGATAATGGAAACCTCCGCAAAGCCGAGAGGCTTTCTGCTTTCCGTTCCGGCGAAAATAACGTCTTCCATCTTATCGCCGCGCAGGCTTTTCACTCGCTGCTCCCCAAGCACCCAGCGCACAGCGTCAGAGACATTGCTCTTGCCACTGCCGTTGGGACCGACTACGGCCGTTACACCGGGGTTAAATTCCAGCTTCACTTTTTCAGGAAAGGACTTAAATCCCTGCAATTCCAGCCGTTTCAAATACATTCGTTTTTCCACCTCATTTTAAGATTAAAGACCGCAGGACCCCGTCCCGCACCCTGCGGGGGATTTTATCCCTTCCGCAGAAAAATACAAATTTCGCGCACAACTACGCAGAATATGCGGCCGTCAGCCCTGTCAGCCAGGCATACCGCCCGCCTTATTTTCATGTCAGCATTTTTCCGCCGACCATAGTATACAGTACCTTCCCGCGCACCTCCTGCTCGGCAAATGGAGAGAATTTTGCTTTTGACGCGAAATGTTCCGGGTCAATACAGTAACACTCCTTCGTGTCTACAACAATGAGGTCTGCGTCCTTCCCTTCGGCGATACAGCCTTTATTATACAGCCGCAGAATCTCAGAAGGTTTCTTTGACATCATTTCAACCAGCTTTTCCGCGGAAATCACGCCTGTCGCCACCAGATGCGTATAGCAGAGCGCAAACGTCGTTTCCATTGAAGAAATGCCATACACAGCGTTATCAAACTCTTTATGCTTGTCTGTCAGGTTTGTAGGGCTGTGTCCCGTCGCAATTACGTCTACCGTCCCGTCCGCAATGCCTTTTATAATAGCCTCCGCGTCCTCTCTGGTGCGCAGCGGCGGGTTTACCTTTGCCAGAGCGTTATATTCGCCTATGGCTTCTTCCGTCAGCAGGAAATAATGCGGGCTGGTATCGCAGGTCACAGTCACGCCACGCTTTTTCGCCTCGCGTATCAGCTGCACAGAACCTTTTGTGCTGACATGCGTGACATGCAGCCTTGCGCCGCTGTGCTCCGCAAGAATCAGATTCCGCGCCACAATGATTTCTTCTGCCTCTCGGGGCATTCCCGAAAGGCCAAGGCAGGAAGCGGTATAGCCTTCGTTCATCACGCCGACGCCGGAAAGCCCCCTGTCCTCACAGTGAGTAATGACCGGCAGGTCGAACATTTTGGAATACTTCATGACATTCCGCAGAAAAGCAGCAGAATCCGTAAATTCATCGCCGTCCGAGATGCCGACAATGCCCGCTTCATGCATTTCGCCAATCTCTGCCATGATTTCCCCCTTACACCCGATCGACATACTGCCATACGGATAAATATTTACAAGGGAGCTTTCCTTAGATTTGGATACAATATATTCCACCACCGTCTTATTGTCAATGGCGGGCTGTGTGTTCGGTTCACAGGTAATCGTCGTAAAACCGCCGCGTATTGCGCTGTGGGAAACTGTATTGATATCCTCGAGGTATTCATGCCCCGGGTCGCAAATATTGCAGTGCATGTCAATCAGCCCCGGCAAAACCGCGTGTCCGCCGACATCCAGCGTTTTTACCCCCTCCACCGTCAGGTTTTCACCAATTTTTTCAATCACGCCGTCCGCGACATAAATATCCATCCGTTTATCCCGCTCATAATCACAGCCGACAATCCGGCAGTTTTTCAGCAGTGTTCTCATTGCATACCGCCCCCAATCTGAGAAAGAATATACAAAATCGCCATGCGCACCGCAACACTGTTCGCAATCTGGTCGTTAATAATGCAGCGTTTGCTGTCGATTACTCGCGCGGAAATTTCAATGCCCCGCTGTATCGGTCCCGGGTGCATGACAATAGCGTCCTTTTTTGCATAACGCAGGAGCGAATCGTCCACGCGGAACAGCCGTTTATATTCGTCCAGAGAAGGCAGGAAAGATTTATCCTGTGTTTCCATGCGCATACGTGTTGTCAGGATAACGTCAGCATTATTGACCGCCTCCCGCGCATCGTAATACACATTTACGCCGAATTTTTCAATATCCGGTAAAAGGAGCGTCGGCGGACCAGAAACGCAGACGTCCGCGCCCATTTTTGTCAGTCCCCATATATTGCTTTTCGCAATGCGGCTGTGCAGCAGGTCGCCCACAATCGCCACCTTCAGCCCTTCGAAGCCGCCCTTCTGCTCCTTGATTGTCAGAAGGTCAAGCAGGGACTGACCGGGGTTTTCATTGAACCCGTCCCCAGCATTGACGACAGAAGCGTTCACGCAGTCCGCCAGCAGTCTGGGCGCCCCTGCCATCGGGTGACGCAGTATGATAACTGTCTCTTATACACATCTCCGAGCCCACGAGAC
>CAMQRG010000044.1 GCA_947036475.1 uncultured Clostridia bacterium | reverse complement strand
ATCATTCCGGAGGAATGTGGAAAATGGAATTTTTTCGGAAAGGAACGGGCATATTTTGTGCCATGGCGGTGTATCCGGCGAATCGGAGATGATATCATACTTGTAGAGGCAGACACAGACGATATTCTGCGTTTGGACGAGGTTTCATGTTGACCGGAGGCCGTTTTTTGGATATACTAAAACAGAGAGGAAAGACGGAGGACAGACATATTCTGTCCTCCCTGTAAAGACAGCGAGGAGGAGACACTTTGAAATGTCCGTTTTGTAATTATTCTGATACGAAGGTAATAGATTCGCGGGGGCAGGATGATAATTCTGTGATACGCCGCCGCCGTCTGTGTGAAAGCTGTGGAAAACGTTTCACAACATATGAGAGAATCGACATGATACCTGTTACCGTTATCAAGCGGGACGGTACGAGAGAGATTTTCGATAAAAACAAGCTGCTTGGCGGTATCCTGAAATCCTGCAACAAACGCCCTGTAACAGCGAAGCAGATAGAAATGCTGGTAGACGATATTGAAAACACCCTGACCGGAAGCGGCGAAAGAGAAGTCCACAGCAAGGATATCGGGAATATGGTAATGGAACGGCTGAAAGAACTGGACGAAGTGGCTTACGTGCGCTTTGCGTCTGTATATCGTCAGTTCAAGGACATTAACACATTTATTGATGAACTGGAAAAAATGCTGAACGAGAAAAAAGAAGGCTGACCGCTCCGGACAGGCTCCGGATACCAGAGCGCTGCCCAAAAGCAGGAACCGGCGGCCCATACACAGGAGGAGAACAATGGAACAGAAACAGGTTAAGGCTCTTTTTGCATGGGCAGAGCCGGGGCATGATACCGCAGTGCGCATTGCCGAACAATACCGCAGGGCAGGCATGGAAATTTTTCTGTATGGGCTTGCGGAACCGGAAGGCCTTGCAGAATCAGCTGCGGCGCGCAAAATGACCCATGTGCTGTATTTTCTGGACGAGGAACGGCTGACGCTCATCAGCCTTGCAGATGAAATGGGCGGCTTTACAGCGGAAATATTCGTTTCGGAGCTGATTCTGCCCGGGGAATGATTTTATAACCATTTGAAAGGCTTTCTATGATAAAATGAAAAATCATAGGAGGCCTCTTGTTATGTCAGAAGAAACCTGTACACAGAATATAACAAAGTATATCCATATTTCTTACCGTTTCCCTCTATTGTCCTTATCAAGATGTTCGCCAAATATTTCATGATAAATCTGCCCCAGCCATTCTTTTTCAGAGACAGCGCTCCTCCCCGTTGTCTTTTCGGCAGGAACTTCTTTTTTTCTGAGCATGGCCGCCAGCTCGTTATACCCCTCCATACGAGGTATAGCGGCAAGCTGTCTGATTTTCTTTTTATCCGGAAAGTAAAAATACCATGCTTCAGGAAAAGACTGGCAGAATATCCTGATTTTTGCATTTTCCTGTGCATTTCGCAGTTCATTCCATCGAAATTCTCTGCGGTCCTTGCGGGACAGCGCAAAAATAATTTTTTCATCGTCATAGAAAAATCCCCAGCTGCCCATAAAGCCCATCCGCCAAAGCGTACGGACAGCAACGCCGCTGAATAAAATTCCCGCAGACAAAAATACGACTGGAGGCTGTTCCCCGCCAGACAGCTGCCGAAAAGCAAAAATTGCCGCAGCCGCACAAACGATAACAGCTAAAACAGTAATCACGCGGTCAGATGCGCACGGTACGCATTTCCTCATGGTTCAGACACTCCTTTTCCCCTATCCTTTTATCAATGCGTATGCTGTGCTTTTTCCTGTTCTGCCTGTTTGAAGCCTTCCAGCTTGGCTTTTTTATACGCAGGGAACCGTTCTTCGTCCAAAGCCTGCCGGATCTCCTCCATCATGGTATTGAAGAAATAGAGGTTATGCATAACGGCGAGGCGCATCGCCAGCATCTCCTTTGCCTTGAATAAATGGCGGATATACGCTTTGGTGTATCTCCGGCAGACCGGACAGCCGCAGGTTTCGTCAATCGGCGTATCGTCCAGCTCATATTTCGCGTTCAACAGGTTCAGCTTGCCGCGGTTCGTATAAACATGAGCGTGCCGTCCATTTCGGGCAGGCAGTACGCAGTCAAAGAAATCTACGCCGCGCTCCACAGCCTCCAATATATTTTCCGGCGTACCAACGCCCATCAGGTAAGTCGGCTTTTCCTGCGGCAGATACGGCACAACCTCCTCAATGATACGGTACATTTCCGCATGGCTCTCGCCCACAGCAAGCCCGCCGATGGCATAGCCGTCCAAGTCCAGTTCGGAAATGCGTTTCGCGTGCTCAATACGGATATCCTCATATGTCGCGCCCTGATTGATTCCAAAAAGCATCTGTTTATGGTTAATCGTATCCTCCAAATCATTCAGCCTCGCCATTTCCTTTTTGCAGCGTTCCAGCCAGCGTGTCGTCCGCGCAACAGAAGCCTCTACATATGGGCGTTCAGCCGGTATGCCGATACACTCGTCGAACGCCATCGCAATCGTAGAGGCAAGGTTTGACTGTATCTGCATACTTTCCTCCGGACCCATGAATATTTTCCTGCCATCTATATGCGAATTGAAATAAACGCCTTCTTCTGTGATTTTGCGCAGTGTTCCCAGAGAAAAGACCTGAAACCCGCCGGAATCCGTCAGGATTGGCCTGTCCCACACCATAAATTTATGCAGGCCGCCCAGCTTTTTTATGATGCCGTCACCGGGGCGCAGATGCAGATGGTAGGTATTGGAAAGTTCTACCTGACATTTCAGCCCTTCCAAATCCTCCGATGATAACGCTCCTTTTATGGCGGCACAGGTGCCGACATTCATAAATACCGGTGTCTGTATCACGCCATGGGGGGTGTGAAATTCTCCGCGTTTCGCCCTTCCGCAAGTTTTTAAAAGTTTATACATTCCGCTTTATCCTCATTTCTGTCTGTTCTGTCTGCTTGATTTTTCCATTGCCTACCACTATACACAGGTTTCCCTTTCCTGTCAATCTGAAAACACCCGCCTTACTTCTAATCCGGCATAAAAATAAAACCGAAAGTTCTGCTGATGCAAATTTCCGGTTTTGTCTTTCAAAAATAATCCGTCATTTTCCAATTTTATTCATCCGCCCATAATGGAACAGATACTGCTGGGCAAAGCCGGCGTCCTTTCCAAAGCGTACCGCCGCCATTTCCTGCAAAGCCTGTAATGAAAGCGGTTCTCCACCGAAATACGCCGTTTCCATCACGCGGCGAATCCAGACGTCTGCCGGAAAAACCTCATAGCGTCCCAGCGAAAACAGCATAACACAGTCCGCCACCTTCCGACCAACGCCCCTGATTTCCATAAGCCGCGCGCGCAGTTCCTCTGTTTCCAGCTGTTCCAGCTCCTCTGCGGCATATCCTCCGGCGCATACCTTTTCCACCGCGTCCGCAATATATCCCGCGCGGAACCCGCAGCCCAGCCGCCGCAGGCTTTCTTCGTCTGCCCGCGACAGTTCTTCCGGCGTCGGAAATGCAGACCAGCTTTCCATTTCTTTCCCATATTCTGCGCAGAGTTTCGCCGCCAGCCCCCGTATACGGGGAATGTGATTATTCTGTGAAAGTATGAAAGAAATCAGCGTTTCAAAAAATTCCTGCCGCAGCATATGGATTCCGGGCGCATGAGAAACCGCCTCCGCCATAACCGCATCGTCTGCCGCAAGCCGTTTTTTCAGCATTCCATAGTCGCGTTCCAAGTCAAAATACTGCCGCCAGAAAGGAATATCCTCCGCCCTGCCTTCGCAGAGAAAAACGTTCGGCCCTTCCTGCATAAAAACGCCGGCCCTGTTCCCCGCAAACGCAGTGTACGCGCCTGTTTCCGCATCTTTCTCAAACCGAAAGCACTGTCCGCTTTCCAGCGTTTCCGAAAGGGAAAAATCTGCCCCGCTCCAAAGAATCTGTTTCATTCGTTCTCCTTAGAACTTATCCGTAAATAAGATACGTGCAGATTGCATAGTCAGATTTTTCGGCAGGCAAGAAGCTTTTTGGCAGGCGTACCAAGCGGTACGGCAAGGAAAAGCGACAAAGGCTGCCGGAAAAGATGAAGCAAGATGTGCGTAAATAATTTACGGATAGGTTCTTAATCATCCAGTATGATAAAACCATAATCTGCGCCCGTTTTTTCCTTAAAGTAGTTTTTGGCTTCATTATCGGAAGAAACCGGCTTCGCCTGCCAATAATCCCCTGAACGATAAGCCGCATAGCGCGAGCCGTCCGTCAGCACGAAATACGCGCAGTTTGCCGTTGCACACTGATACGAAATTTCGCTGACGCTGGAAATATACCGCCCGCTGAACAAAGCCGCAACCGCGCCACCCTGTTCCGAAAGGATATAGCCCTTCCATGACGCAAGATTATAGTCCGGCAAAAGATTCACATTAAAATCCGGCACAAGCCTGTTTATGTATGTAATCGGGTAAGAATCCATCTGCACATTGGGATAAACAACCTCCCAGAAATTGTTGTCATTTTTCAGCACATACTGCTTAACTGCCGCGGTATTCGCTGTTGTAGAAAACGTCACAACAGCATATTTATTGTCTTTCGTGATTTCGCGTACATAATAGCTGTCAAACTTTCCTTCGTACAGACTGATAAAATTCAATATCCGCTCATATTCCGCAGCGGCAGAAGAAAGCCGCCCAATTTTACCATGGTTCTGGTTGTAGCGGGAAAGCAGGTTTTTGTAGCTTTCTTCCGAAATCGCCCCAACCTTGCCGGAGGGCGAAGCGAGCACATATTTTCCTGACTGCCTGACTGCCGCAAAAACACCAAAATCCATGCTGTCTTTCGGAACATTCACGCCATCGTATTCCGCCAAATCGCTGCCATTGATAAGCAGAAGTTCATAATTTGCATCCGCACTGCCGCTCTCCAGATAACCTTCTTCCACAAGCATATCCGGCGTGATATAAACGCCGTCATAAAAGCCGTAAAGCCTGCCGTTTTTGGAAATCCAGCCGCGTTTCGCGCCGTTCGTTTTATAATCTGTCTGCGCCGCCGCCGCTGTCGCGGTCAGGCTCTGCGCCCGCTTTGCGGTCTCGCTCTGCCAGAAGGGTTTCCCCTGCGCCGCCGGTTTCTTGTTTTCTGATGGCTTTTGTTCCGTTTCACCGGAAGCCTCCCCTTCGGGCTCATCTGGGACAGTATCGTTATCCCCCTGTTCTTCCCTGCCTGGCGGGACAATAATCTCCCGATTCGGACGTTTTGTTTCTTCGCTCACAGGAGGCTTTTCTTCCTGCACAGGCTCCCGAAAACCGCAGCCGCCGATCATAAAAACGCATATCCCCGCCAAAAGGCAGAGATATTTCCATTTTTTATTCTGCACGGTAATCATCCTCTTTATCTCTGATTGCTTCGTATACGGAAAGCAGTTCCGCATTGTGCGCGTCTAAAATGGCGCACAGCTTTTCTTCCATTTTCTCCCGTTCCGGCTCAAAGGGGAAACGCACAGCCCAGACAGGCTCATAATGTCCGTCCTCCTCTGCAATTTCCTCCACCAGCGCACCCACCGGTTCCGTATCATAATAATCATACACCGCTTCAAACTCCCAGTCCTCCAGCGTTCTGCCGCAGGTCAGCCGGAGGGTGACTGTTTTCTCTTCCCTGCCCTCTGCGTATATGCTGAAAATCAGTTCGCTGTTTTCCGCCAGTGTGTAGCTGTCCAGTTCTTTTTCCAAAAACCCCGTCGTTTCGTCCTTCAGCATGATTACAATTACTGTTTCGTCCATATCCAATCTCCTTGCATCTCCGTCACGCCGCCTTCATGAAACACTTTTTCTCCATTGTGCTGATTATACTACAAATTTCCCAGCGATGCAACAAAAGCAGTTCCAATTACAAGACTTGCCAGTATTCAGACGGTCCGGCGGGCGGGTTTGTTCCCTGATTTTCCTAAAAAATGACACCATTTTCCCCCTTCCCGATTCTGACAAACACATTCTTTTTCCCAAATCCTCCGCATAAACTGTTAAAAAAACAACCAAGGGAGCGTTCTTATGCAAAATCCGCATGTAAAATATCTTAAAACAAAAAAAGGATATTTCTACCTCTTTTATTCCGAG
This sequence comes from uncultured Clostridia bacterium, assembly GCA_947036475.1. GTDB lineage: Bacteria > Bacillota > Clostridia > Lachnospirales > Anaerotignaceae > Anaerotignum_A. The sequence goes on along the minus strand of CAMQRG010000044.1, from coordinate 5,676 downwards.
CATGGCAGTATCTTCAGCCGCGGCTATACTGCGGAAGGCTGGACCACGCCGCAAAAAATCGCTGAAAAAACCGCACCGGTGTTTTCCCTCTGCCAGTACGGCGACCTTGTCTACCTGCTGTATTCCAGCGGGGAAGGGCAGCTGTTTCTTGCTTCCTCGCGGGATTTCAGCCAGTGGGAACACCGTCCCATGATGGGCGGTTCGCACCAGACAGGGCGGACAAAATTTTTTCTCCTCCCCTCGGAAACCGCTTTCCATGTCGTCTATCACCTGCCGACAGAATCCACAGGCGTAGATTCCCTTGTCTATACCTCTTTTCAGGACGGGCAATGGGAAAAGCCTTACCAGATTGACAGGTTTCTGCCGATGGGGCGGACGCCGTTTTTCGCCCGCAGGCTCAGCCGCGAACATATCATACTATATTACCGCACAGGGAAAAACGTCCTGAGCGCGCGGGAAATGCTTCTTACGCCCTACACGATGGGCAGCGTTACGCCGCTGATACAGACGCCCTCTCCCCTGCTTGATGTTTCCATCGTCAATGACGCGGAAAAAATCCATATGCTTTACATCGTGCGGAGCCTGTTCCGCTCACAGGTGGTCTATCAGTATAAGCACACTACGGCTATCAGCACGCCGCGCGTACTTTGGGAAGATATGAACTGTGACAACTGCCTGATTTATCTGGAGCAGGGAAATGTTGTTGCCATGTGGACGGTAAACGGTCAGCCCATGCGCTGTACCTCACAAAACGGCGGCGGCACATTCGGCCCCGTAGAGCGGTATACAGAGCACTTCCCCGGGTACTGCATGAAAGGTGAGCTGCTCGGCGCGGACGATATACCGCTGAACGCTGCCGAAGCCTACGGCGACATGCACCATGGCTATCTGCCTGCTGTGTTCTCCGCCTCTCCCCTGCCCCGGCAAAATCACAGAGAGGAAACGCCCCAGCAGCCGGATTTTTCCAAAGCGTATACTGCATTGCAGGAAAGCCACAAACAGCAGATGGAGGAGCTTTCCACGCTGCTTGCACAGCGCAGCGATGAAATTACTACCGTAAACGCCCGCTGGAAAGCACAGATGGATAAAATGGAGCAGGAAATTCGTTCGCTCCGGCAGGAAAATGAACGTCTGCGCTCGGCGCATTCGTCCAATTCTCCCGCTGTGCCGACTCCGCTGGAACCTCCAGAAACAGAAAAAAACGAAAACTAAAAAAAGCCCTCTTAAGACGGTTTGACTTAAGAGGGCTTTTTTTAGTCCGGCGTTTCTGCCACGTTTTGCAGAAGTTCCGCAATTTCCTCCAGCAGTTCACAGCAGTCCGCACCATTTCCCAAGGCGGAAAGCCTGCCGCAGTCCAGCGCACCAAACCGCCCCTGTGCCGCGGAAAGAAACTGTATCCGTTTCACCTTTACCGTTTCCTCATCGAACAGCAGACCGAGCACCATAACTGCCGCAATCAGCCCGCCGCAGAGCCCGTTGATGCCAAAGCCGCCGTTCAGCCCTGTACAGGCAGAAAACAGCGTTTCCGGCATATCCAGGCCATATTCTTCTGCCGCAGACTGCAATATGATGCGGGCGCAGTCCTCCCCAGCGTCGCTGTGTGCCCGAACACGTTCTTTCAGCATCGCCTCACCCCCTCTTTCCCATAATATGGCCGAGGGGGACAATCGTGCGGAAAAAATCAGAAATCCCACACGAAACTTATTAATAAACAAACATCAGGCCTGTTTCCGTTCTTCCTCCTGACAGCGGCGTTCCAGACCGCAGAGGTAGCGTTTCCGGTATTTCAGTCCGGCATATTTCATGACTTTATGATAATACACAGGGTTGCCCATGCCGCCTATCATTCCAACAACCGGCAGGCCCTGTATGAATTTCAGAAGGAGCATATCCGCCGCAAAGGCGTTAGCCGTCCGCTCTGTCTGCGCCTTTAATGCTTCTCCAGTAGATACCATTTCTTCGCCCCGCTCCAGAAATCCATCTATCTCTGCGTTCAGGCGTTCCCATTCCCCGCCTTTTGTCACCGACGCCTCCAACAGCTTCAAAATGAGCATCTGTTCCTGTGGAGAATCGTAATCAAAACCATACCGCAGAGCCATTTCATAGACGCCTTTCAGCAGAACACTGATAAACAGTACAATATCCGGCAGGCCAATGCCCAGCACGCCCAGACCGACGCCCTCCACTGTCGTGACAGCCATATCCCGCAGCCCTGCCAGCTCCGCACTTTTCTGCATCTTCCGCAGTTCCCGGCGTGTACCGCGCAGTTCCGCCGCATAATTTTGTATTGCATGGTCCTCCTGCATACTTTCCCTGCGGATTCCTTTTTCTATGATGCGCGTCCCCTTTTCAAATACAATGCCGAAAGCCCTGCAAAACGCTTTTTCCAGGGTTTCCTGCATCTTAGCCGGAATTTTTTCTTCCAGGCGGCCTGAGAAACCGGCGTCCCTGCTATGACTCGCCGCTTTTATCAGCCTTGCCTCCTGCTTCCGCAGTCTGTCCAGTTCTTTTCTGACAGCCGCTTTCTTCCGGTTCAGCTTCTTTGCATCGTACACGTCCATTCCTCCCGTCACAACTCCGCCGGAATCTCCCCCGTTAGTCCTTCGCCTTCCGTCTGTATCATATGCGTACGTAGTATCCGGTTACACAAATCCTGTCTGCTTTTCGCTGATACCTTAATATAGTTCATCGTATGTCCTTCAAAAACGTCCTCCGCCGTTTCCCGTTCATATAATACGTCCATATCACGCCCAATGTGCTTCGCCAAAAAATCCGCACTCATTTTGTCGCTCAAAAGCATCAGCTTATGGCTGCGTTCCGTTTTTACGGCGTTCAGCAGCTGGTCACTCCTTTCAGCAGCAGGCGTTCCCCGTTTCGGAGAATATGGGAAAACGTGTATCTTCGCGAACGCCATTTCTTCCGCAAAAGCACAGCTTTCTGCGAAATCCGCCTCTGTTTCCCCCGGAAAGCCCACAATCATATCCGTTGTCAATGCCACAGCCGGCATATAATGCCGGAGCATCGCCGCTGCCTGACGGTATTTTTCCGTATCATATTTCCGATTCATTTCGCGGAGCGTCTTATCGCACCCGCTTTGCAGGGAAAGATGGAAATGGTCACAGACCTTCGGCAGTGCCGCCATCGTCTGCGCAAATTCCTCCGTCACTACATTCGGCTCTATGGAACTGAAGCGTATCCGCTCAATCCCGTCCACTTCATGTACGCGCCGCAGAATATCCAGAAGACTGGTATCCCGCCTGTCTTTGCCATAGCTTGCCACATGGATTCCTGTCAGCACGATTTCCCTGAATCCGTTTACCGCAAGCCGCCGCACCTCCGAAAGAACATCTTCCGGCTCTCGGCTGCGAATTGGCCCTCTGGCGTAAGGGATAATGCAATAGGAACAATATTGGCTGCATCCGTCCTGAATTTTCAGGTATGCCCGCGTGCGGTCCGCCAGCTTCTGTATGGAAAGCGGCTCAAAAAGCCGTTCCTTCATAATATCTGTCACATAGTTCTGCGTGCCCGTTTCTGCATCATACTGCTCCACCAGCTCCACTATACGCGCCCTGTCCTTTGTTCCGATGACGAGGTTCACACCATCCACATTCATCAGTTCTTCCGGCGCTGTCTGCGCGTAGCAGCCCACGACCGCAACAATGGCATTTTCATTCTGCCGCTTTACCTTGCGAATCAGCTGACGCGATTTTTTATCGCCAAAATTTGTCACCGTACAGGTATTGATTACATACACATCAGCAGGCTCGCTCACGCCTACAATTTCATATCCTTTTTCCGCAAAAAGTTCGGCAATCGCCTCGCTTTCATACTGGTTCACCTTGCAGCCCAAGGCAAAACTTGCCGCCTTTTTCATAAATCCTCTCCGTTTCTCAGATTCCTGTGTATTCCCGTATCGCTTTCACCACACCGCCGCTGTTGTTGCTGCCGGCGAGATAGCGCGCCCGCGCTTTGACCTCCGCCGCGGCGTTTTCCATGGCAAAGCTATAATGTGCCTGTTCAAACATTTCCATATCGTTCTGCTGGTCGCCGAAAACCATTGTTTCCTTCGGCGAAATGCCCCACATTTCCTGCAAGGCTTTTACGGCTGTGCCCTTATTTATGCCGCGTATGCCCGTATCCATGCACGTCGCGCCGGAAACCACCAGATTCAGAGCAGGGTCAAGCAGTGGACGCAGAAGCCCGTAGCAGTGCGCCGCACCGTTTCCCGCATGTTCGATTACTGAAACTTTTATGACTTCATCCTCAACCGCATATAAATCCTCTGCCAGCCGCATGGTATAATTGAACAGAGGGGATTTCAGGTGTTCGTACAATTCGCTGTTGTCCGTATAGCTGCATGTTTTGGCGCAGAGCAGGGGCAGAGCGCCCTCCACCTTCGCAATCGAATCCAGACAGCTATGGACTTCTTCCCGCGTCATGCAGCGCGAATAAAGTTCCTTCCCGTTATCCATCACAAATGCGCCGTTTTCCGCAATTACAACAACATCTCCGATATGTTCGCGAAAATCGTCTCTGAGACTTGGATACTGTCTGCCGCTGGCAACCACAAAACGTATGCCTGCCGCTTTCAGCTTCGGCAGCAGTTCAAAAATCTCAGGGTCGATATTTTTATTATCATCCACCAGCGTCCCGTCCATATCTGATACGATCAGCCTGATCATAATTTTCACCGTCCTTTTTGGGACATACAGAAATGCCCTCAGTTTATCCTGAAAAACAGCGGCAGTATTTTCATGGCCACTGTTACATTTTTGCCGGAAAGCCATACGAGATGCTCCCGAAGCGATTCCCATTTTTCGCGTTTGGGCACCACCTGTGCGCAGATTCCCTCCATCGCGTCAATATGCGCGATAATTTCATCGCGTTCCAGCTTGTGCAGGCAGTCCATCATGCCGATTTCCAGCCGCACCGTTGTAAAATCCGCATCCATATCCAGCTCCTGCCGTTCCCTGCGGATATAGTATTCCATCAGCCCGTCATTGCTGTAACCATTTTCGCGGAATCCATGCAGCCGTTCCAGCAAAATACGCACATTCTGCCGGGAAGTTTCCGCCCGCTCCGCCGTATCGTCATAGGGCTGGATAACGCGCAGACCCTTGGAAAAACCGCTGATTTTGTCCATATAGCGGCTGAGGAGCATATGGAACAGCCCCTCCATCTTTTCGCTGTCATAAGAGGATTCCTCCCAGACCCTTCTGCAATAGACAATATCCTCGTCCACCAGTTCCCGAATGTCTTTTTCTTCCGCCATACCGCCACCATCCCTTCCTGAAACAGAATCGCGGAGCCCTGCCCCGCACCCCGCAGGGGTCATTGTCCTTTGACCCTTTTTCCGCTGCATATCCATGCGGCGGGAGGATTCCAACATTTACTTTACAGCTTTTACGTATCAGAAACATGTACGCTGACAACAGAATCCGGCAGACATACAACTGACGCCAAACAACGCGAAGTACAGACAGGGCCTGAAAAGCCTTTTGCACAGCAGACAGGTTTTCAGGCCTTCCTCAACATTTTCAAAATTCTGTCACTTATGTCGGAAACGGCTCGCCTTTCTCCGGTTCCTCCTCCAGAGGCGGCAACTCACCAATACTCTTAAATCCAAAATACCGCAGAAATTCACTGCTTGTTCCAAACAGGAGCGGTCTGCCCGGC
>CAMQRG010000043.1 GCA_947036475.1 uncultured Clostridia bacterium | reverse complement strand
GAGTCGTCGGCAGCGTCAGATGTGTATAAGAGACAGCGTGCAGACAGATAAAAAAATCACCAGCGCGGAAGAACTGGACGCACTGATGGAGGAATTTGAGGTTCGCGGCAGCGGCGGGACGGATTTCCGCCCTGTGTTCCGGTATGTGGACAGGCTGGTAGAGCAAAAAGCCTTTCAAAACCTCAGGGGACTGATTTATTTTACGGACGGATACGGCGTATTCCCCCGAAAACGTCCGGCGTATGATACGGCATTCGTGTTTTATCATGAGGATTATACGGACTGCAATGTCCCCCCTTGGGCAATGAAGGTCATTCTGGGAGAGGAAGAACTGGAAGAAGGCTGAGAGGAAGGGTTATCATGGTTTTGCTGATTGCAGGCGCATCGCATACGGGAAAGACGGCTTTTGCGCAAAAACTTCTTGAAAAATACGGGTATCCATACCTTTCCATCGACCATATCAAAATGGGACTGATTCGGAGCCGGAACACAACACTCACGCCAGCGAGCGATGACAGGGCGTTGACAGATTACCTCTGGCCAATTATCAGGGAAATCATAAAAACCGTAATAGAAAACGGGCAGAATCTTATTGTAGAGGGCTGTTATATTCCGTTTGACTGGGCAGAAGGCTTTGAAGAAAAGTATCTCCCAAATATCGAATATATCTGTTTGGTAATGAGCGAATCTTATATCCGTGGGCATTATCAGGACATAAAAAAATACGCCGATACCATAGAATCAAGGCTGGACGATTCTTGTTGTACTATGGAAAGCCTGATTGATGATAATGCGGAAATATTAAAAATGTGTCGGTTTTATCAGGTAAATTATCATCTTATAGATAACGCCTATTCGCTGGATATGGCATTTGACTGTTTTTCCGCGCGGCAGGATAAAAACCCCTGAGCATTGGATTTGTATTCCCATGCCCTTTCAAAAGGCGGCGTATATCGCGCGGAGGATTTCAAACAGGTACTGTTCCATAAACCGCAGCACGAGCACAAGCGATGCAAGATAACAGCCCAGCGAAATCGTCTTTTGCATCTGGTTCTGGCGTTTTGCCGAAGCCAATGCTTCCAGTACAGACTGTATACATAAAATCACAAGCAGCTGTCCTGCCAGAGTCAAAAAAGCCCCCATACGCCTGCCGCTCCTTCCTGCGTTTATTACCATATTATGAAATTCCCCCTTTTCAAATACCCGTTTTACGTCCATAATAGAAAGAGAGCATACACAAGAATAACAAAGGAGGTTTGATGTGATGAAGAAAAAATGGCTCTGTCGTTTTCTGGGCTTTTTTGCCGCCTGTGGGGCAGCTCTTGCCGGATTCGCGGGAATACAGCGGCTTTTGCTTTTTCTGGCACAGAAAAAAGACGGCCCAGTGGAATTTGAGGAACGCTTTTGCTCCAGTCAGGGCGAAATTGCCTGCCGTTCCATGGGGCATGGGCGTCCCCTGCTTCTGGTACACAGCATGATGCCCGGTGCATCTTCCGCGGAATGGGAACCTGTGCTGGATACTCTGGCGGAGCATTACCATGTTTACGCCATAGACCTGCCCGGCTTTGGCCATTCCTTCCGGCCGGAAAAGCCCTGGACAGCATATCAATATGCAAACCTCCTGCATGAATTCATACAGAACACTGTGCGCAGGCCTGTCTGCGCTGTGGCCGCCAACGGCGGGGCGGATTTTGTGCTGACGCTTTCACTCCTTTTCCCTGAGGATATCCGCCGCATGGCTTTGATTTCTCCGGAAGGTCTCGGGCGTGGCTTTGCTGCACCGGAGGATACAAAACCCCTGCCCTTCCTGCTTTCGCCTGTTGCCGGTACGCAGAAATTCCTGACGGATACCGCGAAGGGGAAAACGCGCGAACGATTGGAAAACGCCTTTTTTGCAAAGGAGAAAGTCACACCGGAACTGACAGAACGTTACAGCAACGCGGCACGTACAGGTGCGCACGCTCAGGCGACCTTTGCCGGAATACAGACGCGGTTTTATGCCGCAGATACACGCAGAGCGTTCCAGAATATACCGTCCTCTGTGCCCTTCCTCCTGATCTGGGGCGAAGGGAATGCCGAAAATCCCGTTTCTGTGTTCCATGAAGCGGAAAAAATGCAGGACAGAGGCGCATTCCTGCTGTTTGAAGAAACCGGCGCCCTGCCGCATCTGGAGAACAGTCAGGGATTTTTGCAGAATATCATGGACTTTTTGAAATAACATCGGACAAGGAGTGGAAAGAAATGGAATGGAGCAAGATACCCGGGCTTTCTCAGGCGCATATGGAGCAGTGGCTCCGCACGATGACCAGCCCTGCGTCCCCGATACCGGCACATGGCGTAATCCCGAAGCTGAAGCCCGCTTTTGTTTCCTGCGGCTTTGAAGAAGGCACACTGGAAATGGCATACCCTGTGCTGGACTGGGAATTAAATTCGCAGGGCATACTGCATGGCGGCGTGCTTTCCACCGCGCTGGATACCTCTCTTGGCATGCTCTGCCATTACTATACTTATCCGCATGTGCTGACAACAGTCACCATGCACGCAACATTTTTGAAACCGATACCGCCGGGGGATTCGTTTCATATCCATGCGAAACTGGTTTCCTTTGGCGGCACGCTGGCAACTGTAACAGGAGAGGTCATGCTGGAACGGGAAAAAACACTTGCCGCAGCCTGTACGGCTACTTTTAAGGTGCTGCACCACAAAGTAAAACAGGCGGCGGAGTGACATGGAAATGGAGATGAAAAAAATGATAGTTCTGAAAGAAGGCGTTTCCTCTCAGGAGGATATGCAGGCATGGTTTTCACAGCTGAGCGACCCGGAGTTTCCCATTTCGCGCTCAGGACTGCTGACACTGCTGAAACCGCAGTTTGTTTCCTGTGATTTGGAGCGGAAAACGGCTGTCTTTGCGTTTGACGTAAAGGAATGGGAGCTGAATCCGGAGGGGGGACTGCATGGCGGCATTATCGTTACAGGGTTTGACATTTCCTGCGGGCTTCTCTGCCATTATTTCGCCAAACAGCATATGGTTTCTACGGTAAACATTACAACGGCGTTCCTGAAGCCGATACGGCCAGATGACAAGGTGCTGTATCATGTACAGGTTACATCGCTCGGGCACACACTCATCAGCCTGACTGCGGAAGCGCGGCTGGAACGGGAAAACATACTTGCCGCGACCGCTACCGCAACGTTTATGATACTGCATAAGACATTTTCCGAGCCGATTTGAAAAAGATTCTTGAGGGCGTTGCCCTCAAACTCCCACAAGCCCTTTTCAAAGGGCTTGACCCTAAACTTTATTGGGCAAAACATTCGTTTTGCCAATACGTTAAATCCGTTGGTACGTTATTCATCTCCACTAAATGGTTTTGATAAATCTGAAAGTAATCAGGCAAATTGTAAATTTCTTTTCGGAAAACACAGTTTTCCGCGGTAAAGTTTGGGCTCCAACCCTTTTCAATAGGTACCGGAAAGAAGTCTGGACGCCGCAGGCGGCTTTGCCGCAGGCAAAGTACTGACAGGTTGGCAGGGGTTTGGGGACAGCGTCCCCAAGGTGTCTTTGGGAACTTAAAAACATTTAAGGAGAACAGAAATGGATATTAAGAGAGCAAAGGAAGAAATCAGCCGGTCGATTGTTTCGTATCTCGCAAAGGACAAATTCGGCGCATACCGTATCCCTATCGTACGCCAGCGTCCCATACTGCTGATGGGCGCGCCGGGCATCGGCAAAACAGCCGTTATGGAGCAGGTCGCACGGGAATGCGGCGTTGCCCTCGTTTCTTACAGCATCACGCACCACACCCGCCAGAGCGCAATCGGCCTGCCGTTTATCAGCCATAAGGAATACGGCGGAAAAGAATACGCTGTGACAGAGTACACCATGAGCGAAATCATCACTTCTGTTTACGATAAAATGGAAGAAACCGGTCTGAAAGAAGGAATTTTGTTCATCGACGAAATCAACTGCGCGTCCGAAACGCTTGCACCCGCAATGCTCCAGTTTTTGCAGTGCAAGACATTCGGGGCGCATAAAGTACCGGAGGGCTGGCTCATTGCGGCTGCCGGAAACCCGCCGGAATATAACAAGAGCGTCCGCGAATTTGACGTAGTAACGCTTGACCGTGTGAAAAAAATAGACGTGGAACCGAATTTCAATGTCTGGAAGGAATACGCCTATAAACAGGGGATACATGGCGCAATACTCTCCTATCTGGAAATCCGCAAGGACCATTTTTATGCTATGGAAACTACTATCGACGGGAAACGCTTCGTGACTGCGCGCGGCTGGGAGGACCTTTCTACCATCTTGCGGGCGTACGAAGAAATGGAGCTGCCTGTGGACGAACAGCTGATTGCACAGTATGTTCAGCATAAAAAAATTGCGAAAGATTTTGCGAACTATCTGGATTTATACCGCAAATACCGTACGGACTATCGCGTGGACGAAATACTGCTTGGGAATTATACGGAGCAGGCTGTTGCGAAATTACAGGAAGCGCCGTTCGATGAGCGGCTGAGCGTCATGGGGCTTTTGCTGAGCAGACTAAACGAAGGATTTCAGGAGGCATATGAAAGCGATTTGATGGTAACGGAACTGCATAAAGCCCTGCTGACGCTGAAAAACCGGCTTGCAGACAGTGACAGCTGGGAAGAAACCTTTGCTGCGCTGCTGGAAGAACGGGAAGCGGCTTTCACGCGGAACAGGAAAGCGGGCTTTTTGGAAAAGCCAGATGAACGGGCAAAACTGCGTGAATCAGAGCTGCTTGCGGAATATTTTGCGGCGGCAAAACGCGGGGGCTACCGTACCGCAGACGCGGCGTTTACACTCTGCAAAGAGAAATTTGCCAGAGCGGCAGAGCAGCGGGAAAGCGTAGTTGCAGACGCAGCGGCGGCGTTGGAAAATGCGTTCGCCTTTTTGGAGGACGCTTTCGGCGCAGGGCAGGAAATGATTATATTCATCACAGAACTGACAGCCGGATATTACAGTGTGCGGTTCATCAGCGAAAACGGGTCGGAAAAATATTACCGCTACAACGAAGAACTGCTGTTTGACGAAAAGCAGAAAAGCATTTTACAGGACATCGAGCGCGCAAGGGCAGAGCGGCTGTTTTGAAAACCGTTAAGACCGCGGGGCTCTGCCCCACCTCCCCGCAAGGGGCATTGTCTCCGCTCCACTCCGGTCGGCGCAAAACGAAGTTCCCCCGGAACTTCTGCGCCCCTTGACCCGTTTGCCGCAAAACTACGTTTTGCGTAGAAAACTTTCCTGCCAGAAATTCCAGCCGCACATTTGTGCGGCTGGCAATAAAGTTCTTTGCCCCGCTTTCTTTCAAGAAAGCGGGTGGGTTTGGGCGAAGTCCAAGAAATCCTTTATTCAATATGCAAATCTTTTTCCTCCAGACGCGCGTGTACATTCTCCCGCAGGAGCGTGTAAAGCACAGAAACAATCGGGATAAACACAAGCATGCCCACAATCCCCATCAGGCTGCCGCCAAGCGAAACCGCTGCAAGCACCCATATGGACGGCAAACCAACCGACCCGCCGACTACATGCGGGTAAATAAGGTTGCCCTCCACCTGCTGGAGAACAAGGAACAGCGCAATAAACCCTGCCGCCTGCACAGGATTCACTGTCAAAATCAGAAACGCACCCACTGCGCAGCCGATGAACGCCCCGAAAATGGGAATCAGCGCGGTAAACGCCACCAGCACACCCACAAGCAAGGCATAGGGGAACCGCAGTATCGTCATGGATACAAAGAACATCGCGCCAAGAATCACAGCCTCCAGACACTGCCCTGTCAGAAAATTCGCAAACGTGCGGGAAGTCAGCCCGCAGACGCGCAGGACAGATTCCGCGCGTTCTTTTTTCAGATAGGCAAAAAACAGCTTACGCATCTGCCTGCCCAGCGTTTCCTTTTGCAGAAGGATATAACAGGCAAAAACAAAAGCAATAAAAAATGTTGTAACCGCACTGACAATGCCTTTTGCCGCGTTGATGGTAGAGCCAAACATAGTGTTTACGCCGACATAGAAGAAATCAACAATCTGCGCAAGGATATCGTCCCAGTTCAACTGCAACTCCTCGAACCAGCGGAAAATTTCCGGATTCTCGATGAAATGCGTTTCCAGCCTTTCAAACATTTCCGGAATTTTCAGGCTCAGGGCGGCAACCGTACTTGCCAGCTCCGGCAGAACAACCACAACCACCAGCCCCAGTATGCCGGTTACAACCAAAATCGTGACCAGCAGGCTGACAGGTGCGGCGGCGCGCTCCGCCCTTCCGCCCTGTGCGGCGCGGCCAAACAGGCGTTTTTGGATACGGCACATGGGAACATTCAGAATAAAAGCAATCGCCCCGCCAAGCAGGAACGGCGAAAGGATATGCAGAATAAAACGGACGGCACTTACCACAACATCAAACCGCCACAGCCCTACAAGTATCAGCAGGGTAAAAACGATAAGCCTTTGTATTTTACGGATAGTATCCCTGTCAAGCATAAAACGTCAGTCCTTCCTTTCATAAACGTCATTTTGCCAAATGGTTTATCAAACATGATAACATAAAGCCGGAAGGGGCGCAACAAAAGGATTTCTTAAGATTGGGGGGAAGTAAATCATGAAGCAGGTGAAAAATTTCTGCGTATTTGCCGCCGCTCTCGGTATGGTTTTCGGCGGAATCGGGCTTGCTGCCCTCTGTTTCCGCAAACCGGAAACCGCATCGGTTTTAGGCGGCGCTCTCCTGATTTGCAACGCGGCGGTTTTTCTGGCATACCGCTTTCTGCTCCGGTTCGCCCCGCGCACTATTGCTGGAAAACGGCTGGACAAATGCATAAAAACCGGCGGCATGGCGTGGCTCATTGCCTATAACGGAAACAAGGATATCTGGCAGGAAACGTCAGAAACAGAAGATGATGAGGAAACCGACGACTTCGGCGTACTTGCCAGACTGGAACAACGGAAAAAATTGGAATGGCTGTTTTTTTCGACAGACCGCGAAAAACTCAGAGAAGCGGGACTGGAAAACGGCACGCGGATATGGGTCTGTGCGTTTTCAGGCAATTTCAAAAAAGTATGGCTGGACAGCACGCTGGAACTGCCGGAGGAAGGCGGCAAAGTCCGCGCCGCTGTGCGCGGAGGCCGGCTTTCCGAAAACCCCGAAAAATATGTTTTTGAAACGACGGAACACTGAACAGAACTGCAAATTTTTCTTTACACAGCGGGCGTTTGCGTTTAAGATGGTATGAGGAAACCGACATGGAAATTTGGAAAAGGAGAACGACTATGGACAGATGTATCAGAACGAGATTTGCGCCCAGCCCTACGGGCTATATGCACATCGGCAACCTGCGGACAGCCCTGTATGAATACCTTATCGCAAAATCACAGGGCGGAAAATTCATACTGCGTATTGAGGATACCGACCAGGGGCGGCTTGTGGAAGGCGCAACGGACGTGATTTATAAAACACTGGAAATGACAGGCCTGAAGCATGACGAGGGCCCCGATATTGGCGGGGAATACGGCCCGTATGTTCAGAGCGAACGCATGGGCATGTATATGGATTATGCAAAAGAACTGGTGGAAAAAGGCGAAGCCTACTACTGCTTCTGCACAAAGGAGCGGCTGGAAAGCCTGAAAGAAAGCAATGCCGAGGGCGCGGCTTTCGCAAAATACGACAGGCACTGTCTGGGGCTTTCGGCGGAAGAAGTGCAGGCAAAGCTGGACGCAGGCGAACCTTTCGTAATCCGCCAGAAAATGCCCGACAGCGGCACAACGGCATTCCATGACGTTGTTTACGGGGACATTACTGTTGAAAATGCTGAACTGGACGACCAGATTCTGATGAAGGCGGACGGTTTCCCGACGTACAATTTCGCAAACGTCGTGGATGACCATCTGATGAACATTACCCATGTTGTGCGCGGCAGCGAATACCTTTCTTCCACGCCGAAATACAACCTGCTTTATCAGGCATTCGGCTGGGAGGCCCCTGTTTATGTGCATCTTCCGGCAGTTATGCGGGACGCGCATCACAAACTCTCCAAGCGTCATGGGGACAAGTCCTTTGAGGATCTGGTAAACGAAGGCTATCTTGTAGAAGCCATCGTAAATTATATCGCCCTGCTGGGGTGGAGCCCCTCGGACAACACAGAAATTTTCTCCCTGAAAGAGCTGGAAGAAACATTCGACATTGCCGGACTGAGCAAGTCCCCGTCCATATTTGATATCAAAAAACTGACGTGGATGAACGGCGAATATATGAAAGCCATGGATTTTGAAAAATTCTTCGCGCTGGCAGAGCCGAAACTTGCGGCCGCTCTGGAAGGTACAGGCATCGACCTGCGCAAAATTGCCGCACTCTTGCAGAAGCGGCTGGAAACATGGAACGACATTCCCGCTATGGTCGGCTTTTTCAAAGAACTGCCGGAATACGGTACAGAATTATATACACATAAGAAAATGAAAACAAACGATGAAATCGCGCTGACATCGCTGGAGGCGGCAGTCCCTGTGCTGGAAGGACTGGCAGACTGGAACGAAACGGCGATACACGACACACTGATTGCATTGGCCAAAAAAATGGAAATCAAGAACGGTCAGCTGCTGTGGCCTGTGCGCACCGCTCTCTCCGGCGAACCGACTTCCCCCGGCGGCGCAATCGAACTTGCAGATATTCTGGGCAAAGAGGAAACACTGCGGCGCATACAGAAGGGCATTGCAATGCTGAAAGGCTGAAATATGGATTCAGGGCCCTGCCCTCCCTCCGGAGACCTGCAAAACGCGGGTTTTCGGAGGTTTTACTTTGCAGACTTTTTTTGTTTGTAAATAAGGACAAAGCATAGTATAATAAATCCTGTAATGCGTATTCCGGAGGAATCGCCCTGCCGGAAAAAGCGGAATTTAAAAACAGGCAGTCACACGAAAGGAATGGATTCGGGGAGAGGTAGGCTTATGGTACGTTTAGGATTTGACAACGAAAAATACCTTGTAATGCAGTCGGAAAGAATCAAGGAGCGGATTGCCCAGTTCGGCGGCAAGCTGTATCTGGAATTCGGCGGCAAGCTGTTCGACGATTACCACGCGGCAAGGGTATTGCCGGGCTACAAGCCGGACAGCAAAATCAATATGCTCAAGCAGCTGAAGGAGGACGCAGAAATCGTTATCGTCATCAATGCAGGGGATATTGAGAAAAACAAAGTGCGCGGTGATTTGGGCATCACCTACGACATGGACGTGCTGCGGCTGATTGACGCATTCCGCGGCTACGGGCTGTATGTGGGGAGCGTTGTGCTGACGCAGTTCCGCGGACAGCAGAGCGCAATTGTTTATGAAAAGAAGCTGGAAACGCTTGGCATAAAGGTCTATAAGCATTACCCCATTGAGGGTTACCCCGGAAATATCCCCCTGATTGTCAGCGATGAGGGCTACGGTAAAAATGATTATATCGAAACACAGCGTTCGCTTGTCGTCATCACTGCCCCGGGACCGGGCAGCGGCAAAATGGCAACCTGCCTTTCCCAGCTTTACCATGAGCATAAGCGGGGCGTAAAAGCAGGATACGCAAAATTTGAAACCTTCCCCATCTGGAATCTGCCCCTGCGCCACCCTGTCAATCTGGCGTATGAAGCGGCAACTGCCGATTTGAACGATGTAAACATGATTGACCCGTTCCATCTGGAGGCTTACGGCGAAACGACCGTAAACTATAACAGGGACGTGGAAGTATTCCCTGTACTGAACGCCATGTTTGAACAGATTTATGGCAGTTCGCCCTATAAATCTCCTACGGATATGGGTGTAAATATGGTCGGGAAGTCCATTTTTGACGATGAGGCAGTGTGCGCCGCGGCAAGGGCGGAAATCGTGCGCCGCTATTACAAGGCACTCTGCGACAGGCGCAAAGGCAACCTGACGGACGATGTTATATATAAACTGGAGCTTTTGATGAAACAGGCAGGAACAGGAACGGCGGACCGGCCCGTAGCACAGGCGGCAAATGAGCGCGGCGAAGCAACAGGAGAACCCGCGGCGGCAATTGAGCTGCCGGACGGCACAATCGTGACGGGAAAAACGAGCGCGCTTTTGGGTGCGTCCTCCGCAATGCTGTTGAACGCGCTGAAAATGCTGGCGGGCATCGGCAAGGGCGTAAAGCTGATTTCGCCGACGATTATCGAGCCGATACAGAAGCTGAAAGTCGGGCATCTGGGGAACCATAATCCCCGCCTGCATACAGACGAAGTGCTGATTGCGCTCTGCATCTGCGCCGCAACAGACCCACAGGCGGACCTTGCCCTGCGGCAGCTGGAAAAGCTGAGCTGCTGTGAAGTGCATTCTACCGTGATACTTTCTTCCGTAGATGAAAACGTGTTCCAGAAGCTGGGCGTAAACCTGACCTGTGAACCGCAGTATCAGACAAAGAAGCTGTTCCATGGGAAATAATGAACAGATACAGGGGCGGACAGCCGCCCCTTTTTTTGTTTCAGAAAAGCAAAAACATATACAGGGAGGCAGTACATAATGTTGCTGAAAGATTCTATTGAACAGGCATTTGGATATGACGCAGAAGAAAGAATATTTCATTTTCTGGTTAAAGATGAGCTTTCCGACTGCGGCGGCGATACCGCCCGTTGGTTTCGCCTTTTTGAAAAATGCGAAGCATGGAGAAAGCAGTTTCTGCTATGGGAAAATGGAACCTATATAAATGGCGTACATGGATGGAATCTGGAAATAAATGTTTGCAGCTTTTGCCCTCCTATGGGAGAACTTGAAAACCGGACAAAGTATTTTTACTGCATGACGCTTTTGATGGTTGTGAACCGTATGAGTATCGGTGAAAGAAGTTCGCTGGCAGAATTTGGGGATAAATGCAATAATTTTTCCGCTGTAATCAGCGACTATTATGGAAATGAAGGTTATTTGGAACTGACGCCGGAACAGTGGCTGGAAGAAATTGCATATCTGCTGGAACAATCATGGGAGGGCTATCAAAAATTTTCAGGAAAAAATCCCGCATATCACAGAGAAATGGAAATGAATTACCCTAAATTTCAGGATATACTGGATTATCTTTCGCGGCAGTCCATAAACGGCAACGTTGTACGTATGAACAGACATGGGGGAGATGACACCGTTTGGTACTTTGCAGAAGCGTCAGACTGCTTTTATATTATGCAGTTGTCAGATTCTATGTAAATAACTGCTGAATTTATAATTTCACAGGGGCGGAGCCTTAAATTCCATTCTTTTCAAGGCTCTCCCCATTTAGACAAGCCCACATGCGTCATTCATGCGCATGGTCATACATCTTCTGTATTTCTTCCGGCAGACCGTCCGGAAGCATTTCCTGAATCCTGTCCTCACTGCCGTCCTGTATCGCCTGTTCATAATACCAGCATTTATAGCGGAGCATATCCAGCGTTTTTGCAAGCTGTTCCATCTCCTGCTCCACTGCCGCTTTTCGTTTCAGAAAAAGGCTCCTCCTCTGCGCATAGGTTTCCTTTCCCTGCGAGCACCATTCCATAAACTGCTTGATATCCTTGATTTCCAGCCCTGATTTTTTCAGGCACTCTATCACCCTGAGCGTTTCCAGTTCCTTTTCGCCGAATTTCCGGATACCGGAAACGCGTTCCAGCCCCGGGAACAGCCCTTCTTTATCGTAATAACGCAGTGTGGAAACCGGCAGGCGGAACAGTTCCGATACTTGCCCTATGGTATACATCACAAAACACTCCTTTCCTGAAATCCCCGCTCAAAACTCCATGGCCGGATACGCACCGTTTACCACAAATTCGGCAGAATGCAGCTTCACATAATCGTCCATGCGTTTGCAAATGTCATTCGCATCACCATAATAGAACATATCTATCTGGTGAAAATCATCGAAATTTTCATCTTCACTCAGTTTTTCAAGGGCGGCAATCCGCTCACCGCGGTCAAACGGTACACTGCCGCCAAACAGGTCAACTGCTTTCTGGAAATTTTCCGCATATTCAACGGCTCCGACCAGCCGCATGCCTTCGATGGCGTCTTTCCAGACGATACCTGTGGAATTAAAGAAAAACTGGCTGTGCCCCCCATTGCAGACCTCCCCATCATACCAGAATAAAGCCAGCAGCTTTCTCTGTGCATCGGAAAGCGGCTCCGCTTCCCTGTGGTACACTTCCAGGCTGTCATAGATCTGTCTCTTATACACATCTCCGAGCCCACGAGACGCTACGCTATC
>CAMQRG010000042.1 GCA_947036475.1 uncultured Clostridia bacterium | reverse complement strand
GAAGCCGCTACCGCTGTCATAGCCGTAGCGGAAGCCGCTACCGCTGTCATAGCCGTAGCGGAAGCCGCTACCGCTGTCATAGCCGCCGAATTTTCTACCATTTCTCCTAACGTCGAAATGGTAGAAAATTCGGCTCTTTTAGCTAAAGCTAAAGCAATTTTCGCAATCGGCATACCCTTCTCACGCATTGTTTTCTCGTAGTGCGTGGATTTCATCGCCTTTTCCAATGCCATTTCAACCGCACATACGGCGTTCATCGCCGTTCCTGATTCTCCCAGGGCTGTCATGGCGGCGCGATTTTCCGCCAGCTCCGCCGCCGTCTCAAGACCTGTAAACAGGTCTTGCCCCGCGGCCCTCGCGTCGGAAAATCGCGCCAGCCAGTCAGATAAACTGGCTGCCCCCGGGTGGGTCAGCACAAATTCCAAAGCCTCCCCGTTGATTTGCGGGTCGTTGACCGCAGCCGTACTCCTGTACATTCGTGCCAGCACATCCGCATCGCGGAATACATAGCTGTTTTCTCCATGCAGCTTGTATTCCGCAATCCATAATGCAGGGAGGATTTCCCCGTCTGTGTTCCTCTGCACAGCCTCCAAAGTATCCTGTCTTGCTATAAATACCCTGTCGCCCATTTACTCTGTCGCCTCCTCATAAAAAAGCCTGCCGTCCGAAACGCCCAGAAAATAGCGTTTCCCCGTCACATCGTCTGTCATGTACTTTGCATCGTCCGCTTTCCTGTCTGTATATGCGAAAATGTCCGTTTCCCTGCTGTTCGGGTCGTAGATTGCCTTTGTCATATCCGCCGCACCTGTATTCAGAACCTTTTTATCCACATAATCCACTGTTGCGGGGTGGAAAGGCAGTGTCGGGTAGTATTCCTCCGTGTTGTCGCGCGGCAGTGTATTGTCCCGCACAAACCGGACTGTCGCGGGGTGAAAATCCCCCTCTGGGAAATATTCCGCTTCATTGTCCCTCGGCAGCGTCTTTTCCCGTAAATACTGCACCGTGACAGGGTGGTAATTTCCTGTCGGCACATAAACATCATCGTTATCCCGCGGCAGCGTGTGCGCCCGCAGATATTCCACCGTCACAGGCTGGTAAGGTCCCTCCGGCGTGTATGGCGTTTCGTTGTCCTTCGTCAGCACGTTCCCGCCGTTCCAGTTCTCAATATCCTCCTGCCTGATTTCGTCCAGTAAAGCCTTGTTTTCGTGGGTATGCCGCGCCTCCGCGTTTTCGCGTACTTTTTCCTTTTCTTCATCGCTGTAATTGTTGTCGGAAAGCACTTTTTCCTCCGTTTCGCTCCCCGTCCGCTTTTCGCGGTCTATCTTCCTGTCCAAAGCCTGCTGTACCGCCGTTGATATGGGCTTGTCCGCATCCGGCGTAATGTCCAAATCCGCCAGCGCGTCCACAAACTGATTGAATTTCGGCGTGATTACGTCCTTTGCAAGCTGGTCGAATACCGCTTTTGCTTCGTCCTCCGGCAGCTCCATGGGGTTGCTCTGTGCGCTTACTCCCTTCCCAGTGAAGTCCTCCGGCTTGATTTTATATAAATCCGCGTCCATGTTTTTCCTCCTTCTATATTTGGAATCCGCAGGGCGGGCTTTGCCCGTCCGAGGAAAACAGCCGTGCGGTCGCTTCGCGACTGCTGGCCAACAGCAGGCGTAGCCTGCCATACGGCAGGTTTCAAGGCATAGCCGCTGGAACCTGTCTGTTTATTCCTCTGTCCTCCAACGCAAAGGCTTGAACGTAGTGAGCCTTTGCGTTAAATCCCTAGTCCAGATATACCTTTGCCGTTTCCAAAACCTTCCCAAACTCCGGACACTGCGGATTCCTGCACTTATATGTCAGTTCATAAAATGCCCGCGTCCCTGTGTCGGGGCTTTCGTCCCCCTCAAAGCAGAGTTTTTTGTCCGCAATCATCGCTTCCAGCCCGCAGCCTTTACATTGCATTGTTCAAACCTCCCATCATATCCATCTTTCCCATGTCAAAGTCCGTTTCCGCCTGCGGCTGTCCCATGCCCGCCGCGCCAGGCGGCATCTGCATCTGTGCCTGCTGCTCCATCATCTGCCTGCGCTGTTCCAGTTGTTCCTTGATTTCTGCCGCATAGGGGTAATGCTGTCCCGCCATCATGCCCCAGAACAGTATCAGCGTTTCAATGTCAGCAGGGTCGCCGAAAGCCCCCGTCTGGAGGTTCATGCGTATCTCCTGCCACATCGCTTCGCGGTTCCCCGCCAGACTACTGCTGTTGTCCACGCTGAAAAGGAAATCATCTATCCAGTACCATTCTCCGGCATCATCCTGTGCCAGATAGTCGTATTTGTTAAATTCTGAATAGCTGGTACTTCCGTCCACATTTTTGTGACGCACCGCCCGCGGCTCATCGGAATAGGCAAGCAGGAACCGGAACATCACCGCGTACAGGTCCGCATACATGGCATTTTTCATGATACGCTTGCTTTCCAGCCTGCCCGCGCTCTGCGCTACGGCAATCTGCTTCGCTGTTCCGCTTGTCGCCGTCCTGTCCGGTCTGCCCTGAAAGCTGTCCGTAATGCCGAGGATATTGCGCGCCTGCTGGTAGTTGGAATCAGACACAGCCTGGTCCTGCCCTGTATCTACCTGCAAATTCACCAGCCGGAAACAGGAAAGCTCATCCGGCGTTTCAACCTCAATAACCTTAAACTGCCCGTCATGGTAGGGCATTTTCGTGCGCTTGCTCTTCATGAGTACGCTCCCGCCTGTGTCCAGCTTTTCCTGCACGCGGGTGTCGCATTTTTTAATCATGTTCTGCTGGTCGGCAATCTTGTCCACATCACTGTCGCCCAGCGGTTTTCCCCACGCGCTGACGTTCCGCCGCACGACAATCGGGTAAACATCCGGCTTGTAGTAGGGTATCCGCGTTGGTTCCATCTGCGGCATCATGGCAGGCAAACCGCCCACTTGCGGCATAATCTGCTGGTCTGCACCCATGCCCGCATACTGAGGGATAATGCTCCCGTCACTTCTCGCAATATCCTCATACAGCGTGAAACTGTCCGCGCTCCGGCTTTCCGCTTTCCGGCTCCCACAGGAAGGGCAAGCCGCCGCGCCCTCCTGCCATTCCGCGCCGCAGTCCGCGCATTTCTTTGCCCGCCTTGCTTGGTAGTCCTCCAAATCCTCCAGCACAACGTCATTGACCCATGTAAAACGCCCAATGCCGCCCTTTTTGTTGCGGAAATAGCCGAAATGTACCGTTACCATATCGTCGGACATTTCTGTCCCGCCCCTGCTGGCAGGGTCGCTCTCCGTTTCGTTTTCTACGCTGACATTGTATTTTGCATAGACATGCTTTTTCGTCATGCCCATATTGACAATGATAAAGTCCATATCGTTAACGTCCGCTACGCCGTTCTGGAAAATAACCTGCCTCGGGTGAAGGATACTCACGCAAAGCTCTCCCCGCGTCTGGTGGGTGTGCCGCTCGCTGTCCCATTCCACAAGGAATACACTGCCGCCCTGCACAGGGGAAATCCTTTCGTCCATATCGTTTAATTTCTCAAACGGCTGTCTGTCCGTTTCGTTGCACAGATAATCTTCCAGCGTTTTTGCAAGCCCTTCATATTCCTCCCGTCTGGCTGTAACCTTCGGCAGAGGGAAAGAGCTGTCAACCTGTGCTTCTATCAGCTCCGCGACAATGTTTCGCACGCCGCTTGCCTTGTCAGGGGGCTTTCTCCCTTTCATTCCTCCCCCGTTGCCTGCTGGCGTTTTTTCAATGTCCCGTGTCCCGTTGTACAGTTTCGCCCGCTGGTCCATTCTGGCAAATTCTTCGGCAAGCGCAGTTTCGTTTTTCCTGAGCCGCTCGTTCCATATGTCAATTTTCATGGCCGCTTTTGGCGGCTGTTCAGCAAGGCTCTGCCCCGCCGCTTTGCCGTCCTTTTTTTTCTGCAATGGGTATCCTCCTTCCTTTGCGTTAGGGCTTTAGCCCTTATAATTGCCGTTTTCTGTATACTCTAACGACAACATGTATATCCCGAATGGCTCGTTGTACCGCTCATTCCGCAAACTGAACGCCACCTTGTCCACCTTCTTGATTTTTATTTTCGTCCCCATCGTGCGGGGCGTATCGTCAGTTGAAAAGTTTATCAGTTCAAAATTGATATGCGTAAAATCAAAGTACATCGCCCGCGCGCCGCTGTTAAAAATTTCGCTCCAAACGCCTTTGACCTGTGCATGGATGCTCACGCCCGTTGCAATGGCAGGCGCAAGCATAACGTCCACGCGCCGGAAATTTTTATTCTTGTAGAACAGCTTTCCCATCTGTTCCGGCGTGTCCCATCTTGCGGGGATTGCCGCGCCGTCATCGTTATAACTTTTCTGGTTGGTTACATCGTCATAAAAACGGAACGTATTCCCTTCTGCATCTCCGAAGCACAGCCGCCCGTCCGCGTCCTCCCAGAACACCCGCGCGGGGACGTTTTCCCAGAAATAACACTCATACTGGAAATGGCTGTAAGGGCTGTTTTTCTCATACTGTTTTTGCAGCCCGTCCAGAAGGTAAACCCGCCCTTTGCCTGTGGAAAGCAGGTAAAAATCCCGCCATACAAACGCGAAGCTGTCCGCAAGGTCTTTTTCCGCCGCCAGTGCGTTGTTGATAAAAAAGCTCCTGTTCTGGCTGTATTTTTCGCCTGTCAGGTCTGCCGCCGTAATTGCCATAACGCCTACGTCCGTCAGAAATAACGGTTCACTGCCCAGATAGCCGAACGCGTATTTTCCCAGCGCGCCCCTGCCGGAGAGTGTCCCCACAATGGGGAAAACCGCCGTTTCCGTAGTGTTTTTGCCATCGGTACTTGCCTGCACCTGTATCTCGCCCTTGCGCAGTATCACGTTGCGCCCTTCCTCGGCGATGTTCTTATGTACGGCAAGGCGGTCGTTGATAATGCTGTACCCGACAATCGCGCTCCCGTCCTGCCCTAAGACGCTGTACCAGAGGTCGCCCCAGAAAAAACCGTCCGCCATCCGGCAGTACCAGTCCCGGTTGGGGAAGTCAGGGTTTCCGCTGATGAACATCCTGTCCATGCTGCCGTTTACGCCGAACAGTGAAACGATGCAGCATTTGTTGATTTTGTCCGCGTAGCCCTTCCGCGTTTTCGCCGCCGTAATCTCCACATTGTCATAACCGTTGACAGGGCTTTTCCCCGGCGCGGTGGTAAAGGTGACGGTTCCCGCTTTCCTGTCTACTGTGAAATCCGTCCCTTCCTTTTTGTCCGTCCATTCGCCCTCTTTTGTCATAATGCGCACTTCCACAGCGTCAGCGTCCAGCTCCTTTGTCGTAAGCTGGTATACCGTAGCACTCCCGTTGGAGAGGAAACTCTCCTTCCATTTCCGCCCTAATAGGTTCAGCGGTTCCAGCGTTTCACCGCCGCCGCTTGGGTTTCTGGAAACAATGATTGTCGGGATATACGCAGCATCTTCCAGCGTTTTTACCATAAATTCTTTTTCCGGCTTTTCCTCTTTTTCTGCGTCGCCGTCCGCCGCTGTTTTTTCCGGTGTTTCCTCTGTTTTTTCTTTTTCAAATTCGCCGTAACAGAGGGCTTTTTTCCCATCGAATATGAACAGCTTGCCGTAAAACTGCCTGCCGCAGCTCCGCTCATCTGCCATACCTTCATAGATTTTTTGACCGTCTAAATATAACGCAGTCCCCGCATGAACCAATATTTTTTCAACCATTTTAGGAGGGCTGGGTGTCTGCCCGTCCCCCTCTGGTGTTTCAGGGGTTCCGCCGCCGCTGTCTGGATTTTCCGGTGTTCCTTCCCTGCTCTCCGGCTTTTCCGGTGTTTCTCCGCCGCCCTCCGGTTTTTCTGTGCTTTCGCTGTCCGCCTCTTTGTCCGGTACAGACACCAACAGACGATGGACGCCGTTAATCCTTCCTCCATATGTTCCCGTCTTTTCATAGCCCTGCCGCTTGCGTACCTTTCCCGGAACATCGCGCATCATGTTCGGCGCGTTCGGGCTTCTTGTAACCGCTACGTTGGAAGGGGAAGAATTTAAGTCCACACCCTTAAATTCTTCTATCTTTACCACGCTTCGCGCTGGGCTGGAAGGGATGCTGAATCTTCCCATGCTACCGCCCCTTTTCGGTCAATTTAGATTTCAGATTCGTAAATAATCTGCACGCCATAGGCTTTCGCCGCTTCATGTTCCAGACGGCAGCCGCGGGCATTATCCCAGCCCTTGCAGAAATATGCCGCGTGGCAAAGACTCATGTTTTCCAGTGACTTTGCAAGGAAACACAACGGAATCTGCACAACTCCCCGCTTTTCCATGTTTTCCTTGTCATACCATTCGTCAGTAAAAAGCGTATTAACAACCTCAAAGCCCATTTCTTCAAGGGCTTTTACTGCCTTTTCCCGCGTTGCAATAATTTCTTCGTCTGTCTGTCCTGCCATCGGCTGGCTCAACATTGCTTTCCTTTTTCCAATTTCTTTACACATAATATCTTCCTCCTCGTTATTACCTCCAACCGGATTTACTGTAAAACCCGCCGCAGTTGCCATTGTTCCGGCTGTCTGCCGTCCTGCCGCTCTGCTTCAGTTCTTCCAGCCATGTCATAAATTCATTCATGTATATCTGGGCTATGCTGATGTCATCGTCCTTGTAAAGCTGACCCGCCATATAGAGCGCGATCATGCTTGCCTCCTCCGGGTGCAGTTCAATCACAGTATTCCCCGGCATTTCCTTCGTTACCTTCGGCGGGTATGCGTTATACCATATGCGGAATGTCCCGCCCGCCCCCTCCGGCAGAAGCAGAACGCCCGCACCTTCCGTCCGGTAATCCTGATACAGCCCATAGCCGTCCGCCTCGCCGTGATAGATTTCCTCCAGGCTGTAAAAATCCGGCGCAAGCCTTTTCAGGTCGTACCCGTTCCAGCCGCCCATGCTGAAATCCGCTTTCGGTGCGTCTGTACTTCCAAAATCCAGCGTTGTACATTTGCGTATGTACCGCCCCGCCGTTGCCAGAATCAGCATTGCTTCATTCGCGGCGGCAGGCATACTCTTGATGTACTGTTGTGTGTTGCTGTCCTGCGTCAGCGTGTCGCCCTTTATTTCAAAAATCTTTTGCAGGCAGGTAATGCGCAGGTCGTCCCAAGTCATGTATAGTCCGCCTCTCTTTCGTTTGCGAAACCGCGGAAGGGTTCGGGAAACGAAGCGTTTCCCGAATAAAATCCGCAGAAGGGGCTTTGCTCCTTCGAGGAAAACAGCCGTGCGGTCGCTTCGCGACTGCCGGCCAACAGCAAGCGTAGCCTGCCATACGGCGCGTTTCAAGCGGTTTCACCGCGCCGGAACGCGTCTGTTTCCACCTTTGCATTACGCGAGGGTGATTCCCTCCGTAAAGCCCTCCCCGCAAAGCGCGATCCCGCGCCAGTTGTTGAACCCTGCCGCAAATCTCGCCCTGCCGCTGAATACATTCGCGTCTGTGTTGTTGTCGATGTAGCTGCGTACTGCCAGCGGTACCCTGTCAATCCAGGGCAGGCACATATAATCCTGCAAAAACTGGCTGTCCGCCATGAAGAAATACGGCTTTCCGTTCAGCGTTGCGGGCAGGTAATTCCATACCAGCACATTCCAAAGCCCGACCTGAAAATTCCACGCATTATTACTGCTGTCAGGGTCAAGCTCCGAACCGACCGCCGCAAATACCGCTCGTTTCAGCGCGCCGGAATTGGGAATGATAATCGTATCCGGCATCACGTTCAGCAGGTTCCCGTCATCGTCCGTAAATTTCTGCATCATTTCCTGCATCGTATCCATCACGCCCTGGCTGAACGCCGCCTTGAACAGATTGCTCTGCGTCAGCTTGCTCCCCTTTGTCGCGCTGGGGTGCGCCGCGTTAAACAGCGCGGTCTTGTCCGCACAGGTCGCGTCATACGTCTTGCCGCCGAATGTAATCATCTTTTGCGTGCCAAGAGCCAGAAGCCCCGCGCCGTATTTTTCACGCGTCCTGTTGTAGGAAAGCGTAAACTGCTTGACGCGGCTCTTGATTTTACCGATTTTCGCGTCCTCAATCATTTCCTGTGTCACCGCAAACTGGGATTTCCATGTATCCGGCTCAATAACCTTCGCAAAACCTTCCTGAAATCCCGTCACAGGGTAAGCCCCGTTTTCCCCTACGGGCGAAAAGTCGCCCAGCGCGGTTTCAATGGTGTATTTCTCCGAATGGTTCTTGCTTTTGTCCATGTAAAACAGCTTGTCAATCAGGCTCTTTTCCTGAAAACTTTCTACCGCCTGCATGATGATTGCCTTAATAGGCTCCTGGCTTTTGCCGAAAATCGAATCATTCACGCCGCTTGATTTGCTGAAAATAATTCCCGCCATGCTCATTCACTCCTTTTCTCGCTCTAAGTCGGGGTTCTCAGGCTTTGCCTTCAAGCCCCCGACTTGTTTTCCGTTTGTATGAACAGATACGTTCCGCTATTTATGCCGTTGCCATTTCTACAAATTTCCCTGTTGCCGTTTGTGCCGTTTCGTCAACGCCCAGCACTTCAAACGCCCCGCCTGCCGTTGCTGTGACCTGCAATCCATCTGTATGCAGCGTAACCTTTGCGCCGACCGCGGGCTTTGCCGTATATTCCGCTTCAAATACGGTTGTCTTATGTACCGGAAACGCCGGAACATAAAGTGCATCGCAAGGGCCGGCACAAATATACTCCGGCAGCTCCGCCGCGCCGCATTTCGTTGCCCTGCCCTCCGCAAGTTTCAGGGCTTCGCCAAGGCTGTAAGCCTCGCCCTCCGTAATGGGGAGCGGTAAGAACGGCTCCACATTGTCAATCTCCCTGTGATGAATTTTGAACATTTCCGTTTCCCCCTTTATCCTTTTGCATTGACGCGTTTCCAAATTTCAAGGCGTTCCGCGTCGTCCTTCCCAATGTCGAAAGTCCTGTATTCCTCCAGGATTTCCGCAGGCATTTCCGCGCCGCCCTGCCCGCCGTTGTTCGTCTGCCGCAGGTGCGCCCTGCCGTTTACCTCGTTCATAACGCCCTGCCGCACAGCTTTACTCTGCTTTGCCTTGATTTCATTCAAATGCGTTGCCGCGTATGCCGTTTTTAAGCTGATAGGGCCGCTCTGCCAAAGGCGCAGCGTTTCCATGCCCTCGGGCGTGTTCATAAGTTCCCGCGCCTCTTTCAGCCCGCAGTCCGGGAACTCCTGCAAAAGCGCGGCAAACTCCTGTGCCATAAAATCGTTTGCCTGCCTCTGCTGCTGTTCATGCAGCATTGCATTAGCCTGCTGCACAATCGGGTGCCCGCTGATTGCGTCATTCAGGATATTCCTGTCAATGCCGCTTTCCCTGAGCCGCCGTTCCTGTTCCTCCGCCGCAAATGCCTGCTGGTAGGCGGCAAGCTCCGCCTCCGTTGTAATCGGCCGCCCCGTATAAGGGTTTGTCATGCCGCCGAACTGGCGGGCAATCGCCGCATCAATCCTCTGTTGTACAACCGCGTCAACATCAGGGAGGCTTGCCCTCCCGCCCTGCTGTCCGGCTGGCTGCCCTCCATCGTCCTGAGCCGCGCCGGGTCCATTGTCCGGCTCCCCGCCAGTTTCGCCGCCGTCCGGCTCCGTTCCCTCATCATCGAAAAAACCTTCCCATAAATCATTGTCCTCAATGCCGCCGGTCCCAGCCGTATCTTCCGGCATAATGCCGCCGGATGTGCTATTAAAATCTGCCATATCCTGTTGTCCTCCTTTTTACTTGCCTTTGCCTGTCCTCAAATCATTTCCAGTCTGGCTTTTGGGCTTTTTGCCGCTGTCCGCGCCCTTCGGGGCTTTTACTTCCATGCTCCCCGCCCTGCTGATGTTCAGTCCGTTTTTGCTCATGCTCCTCACCTCCTAAAACCGCAGATTATTGATTGCCTTTTCCTTCTTCTGCTGGTCGATACCGATGTAGCGTCTGGTTATGCTTGGGTCGTCATGCCCCAGAACCTCCTGCACCATCACAATATCGCCGCCAGTATCCATATACAGCCAGTAGGCAAACGTCTTTCTCAGCGTGTGGCAGCTCAGGCTGTCCTTGTAGCAGACCGCCTCAGCCGCCTGATTCAGTATCTGCCATACCCGCACGCGGGAAATCGGCTTGTTCTGCCTGCTCCTGCTGTTCCGGAAAGCAAATTCGTAGTCCTTCCGGCCCTTGAAATACTGCCTGTATATCTTCTGCAAATGCGGGTTGATTGGCAAAAGCACCGTATCACCCGTCTTGCGCTCCGGTATGGCAATGCGCTCCTTCCCCCATAAATCGCGCACGCGGTACTGCAAAATGTCACTGATACGCCGCCCCAGATAAATACCCGTCATAAACAGCACATAATCCCGCTCATTGCGCCCCATGAGGTAATCCCCAATATCCGAAATGATTTTTTTATCTTCAATCGGCATCACATATTTCAATTCATTCACCACCTTCCTGTCACGCTGTCTTGTGTCATTGATGAAAACTAAGTTTGTTGTTGGGGTGCTGGGGGCGTTTAGCCCCCGCCTTAACTCCGCAGGATGGGCTTTGCCCGTCCGAGGAAAACAGCGCGTCGCCGCTTCTGCGGCTCGCGTCTGTTTATCCCTCTGTCCCTCAAGCAAAAGCCTTGAAGATGTGCAACATCTGAGGCTTTTGCTTAACTGGGCTCTCCCCATTTCATGATAAGACGCTTTTTCCCTTCCTCATTGGCGTTATAATAATCCTCCCACATATCCGCGTGCCATTTCACTTTTTTCCCGCCAGCGTCCGCCGCCTTGCCTGCCTCCGCCTGCATCGTCTGCTGTCCCCGCGCCATAAGCGCGATCCCCAGCCCCAGCAAAAGGTCGTCATGCTCGTTTATTTCCGCCTCGGCGCGTCCCTTTTCATTACGGATAAAGGTCAGTGCCTCCCCCAGCGTATCCCTGTCATGGATACTGCCGATGTTGTCCCGCATACACTCAACCAGCTTTGCCACCAGCACAGGCCGCGTCATGCCGTCTGTGCGGAAACCGTAGGACTGCCGCAGCTTTCCGGTGTATGTGTCGAACACTTCGCGGACATACAGCCGCGGGTACCGCAGGTATTCCAGAACCTTCTGCGGGTGCGTGGAAAAGTTGACTTCCAGCGCAATCAGGGCAGTGTTGTAGTACATGCCCAGACAATAGACCTGCTTTGCGTAGTCGTCTTCATCGCAGTTCTGCCAGCGCAGCCGCGCCATCTGCTCCCCAGTAATGTTGTCTATGACCTGTGCTGTAAAGTAGTCGCTGCCCTCTCCGGCAGTATCCCCGCCGATGGTATACGGCCTGCCTGCTTGCGGCTCCTTGAAAAGCAGAATTTCCCCGCGTTCATCTTCCGCAAAAGCACTGTCCCATATCAAAATGTGCCTCAATCCTTCCGCTTTCTCTTTGTATGCAAAGCGTCCTCTGCGCGGCTCCTGCTCCTGCTTCACCGCCGCCAGCCGCAGCAGTATCGCCGCCCTGCTGAATACCGCCGCACCCGTTGCAATGAATGCTTCTTCCGGCGTTGCGGGATATTCCTGGTGGAAATACTCCAAATCCCCGCCGCAGTTGTTCCGTATGCACCACCGCCGCCACATGATTTGTTCGTCATCCAGCCCGAAAGCGGCTTTCAGCTCTGTTTCCTCTGCTGTCAGCTCTTCCCCGTAGTAGGGCATGCGGTACTCCTCCATTTCGTACCATGCCGCAAAGAACGGTACAAAATCATTCAGCCCTGCGGCGGCATCGTCCCAAAGTTTCTTAAAGAAGTTGAAGCCGTTCGCCGTACTTTCGATAATGACAAGGCTTTCCGGCGTGTTGGGGACTGCCTGCATTAACCCCGCCAGCGTTTCCGCAATATCCCCGGGCCAAAAGGCAAGCTCGGAGGCGTGTACATTCGTCAGCGTATCCGAACGCCCTACCCCCTGCCCGCCTGCCGTAGCGCATTTCATTCTGCTCCTAAGCCCCGGCTTTCTCTCCTTCTCCCGCGCGTTTTTCGTAGGGTTTTCAAAGATAAGCTCCTTTGCGTTGCTGTTCTTCAGCATCGGGCGGACAGGGTTTTTCTCCTGATACAGTTTTGACATGCGGAAAAGGTTTGCCGTTGCTTCGTCCTTGTGCGTGATGATGAAGCTGCTGACGTTCTTCCGCGTGGCTGTCCGGTAGTAAATGAGTGCCTCCGTCAGCGTGGAAAAGCCCATTTGCCGGCTTTTTAGTATGACAACGCGGATCGGCTTTCCCGCCTTTTCCTGCTGGCAGATGGTTTCATAAAGCCGCTTTTGCGCGCTGTTCAGCCGGAAAGGCACGATTTTTCCAGTCTTGTCCCTGTCTCTTATACACATCTCCGAG
>CAMQRG010000041.1 GCA_947036475.1 uncultured Clostridia bacterium | reverse complement strand
AAACGCCACATGGGTATCCGTCCGACAGTAAGAGGTTCCGTAATGAACCCGAACGACCACCCTCACGGCGGCGGCGAAGGCAGAGCACCGATTGGCCGTCCTTCCCCGATGACACCCTGGGGCAAACCCGCAATGGGCTACAAGACCAGAAACAAACACAAAGCATCCAACAAGTATATTATCCGCCGCAGAAACGGCTAAGAAGTCAGAATGCGCTTAGGGCAGCCTGAGCGCGGAAAACGAACAAGGAGGATTAAACTATGAGCAGATCACTCAAAAAGGGACCGTTCGCTGACGACCACCTGCTGAAGAAAATCGACGCGATGAACGCGGCGGGCGAAAAGAACGTAATCAAAACATGGTCCCGCCGTTCCACAATTTACCCCGATATGATCGGTCATACGATTGCAGTTTACGACGGCAGAAAACATGTGCCTGTATATATCACTGAAGACATGGTAGGCCACAAGCTGGGCGAGTTCGCACTGACAAGAACTTACAGAGGCCACGGCAAAGACGCTGAAAAGAAATCGAGAGTCCGCTAATTTATCCGTAATGAAAGGAGGTTTCGTTCATGGCAAAAGGACATAGAAGCCAAATTAAGAAGGAAAGAAATATTGCAACACAGGAAAAAAGACCCCATGCGACCGCGAAATATGTGGGCATCCCTGCGACAAAGGCGAAGATCGTTCTGGATCAGATCAAGGGCAAGGACGTTGCTACGGCGGCAGCACTGCTGAATTATTCTCCCAGATATGCGGCGGCAATCATCGGCAAGGTTCTGAAATCTGCGATGGCAAACGCTGAAAACAACCTGGGTATGGACGTAGATAAACTGTATGTGGAAGAGGTAAGCGCAGACCAGGGCCCGACAATGAAAAGGATTCAGCCTAGGGCACAGGGCAGAGCATATCGGATCCTCAAGAGATCCTGCCATATTTCCATCATTCTCAATGAGAGATAAGGAGGTACGAAATGGGACAGAAAGTAAATCCGCATGGATTAAGAGTCGGCATCATCAAAGACTGGGATACCAAATGGTATGCAGAAAAGGACTTTGCTGATTACCTGATCGAAGACGTTAACATCAGAAAATTCATCAAAAAGAAACTTTACGCTTCCGGCGTTTCCAAAATCGCTATCGAAAGAACAGCCGGCAGAGTAAAGATCAGCGTATATACCGCGAAGCCCGGCATCGTAATCGGTAAGAACGGTCAGGCTATCGAGGAACTGAAGAACGAGCTTCAGAAAATGACAGCACAGAAGGTTGCTGTAAACATCGAAGAAATCAAAAGACCTGAGCTGGATGCACAGCTTGTGGCTGAAAACATCGCTTTGCAGCTGGAAAACCGTGTGACATTCCGCCGCGCGATGAAACAGGCTATGGGCAGAACAATGAAATTCGGCGCGAAGGGCATCAAGACAATGGTAAGCGGACGCCTTGGCGGCGCGGACATTGCCCGCAGCGAAACTTACCACGAAGGCACCATTCCCCTTCAGACACTGCGCGCAGACATCGACTACGGCTTTGCAGAAGCTGACACAACATACGGCAAGCTGGGCGTAAAGGTTTGGATTTACAAAGGAGAGGTACTTCCTGTAAAAGCAGCAAAAAAGGAAGGAGGCGCTAAGTAATTATGTTAATGCCTAAGAGAGTAAAGCACCGGAAACAGCAGAGAGGCTCCATGAAGGGCCGTGCATATAGAGGCAACAAAGTAACATACGGCGATTTCGGCATCATGGCTATGGAGCCGAGCTGGATCACATCCAACCAGATTGAGGCAGCCCGCGTTGCAATGACAAGGCACATCAAGCGTGGCGGTGACGTATGGATTAAGGTTTTCCCCGACAAGCCCGTATCCGCGAAGCCTATCGGCACCCGTATGGGTTCTGGTAAAGGCGCGCCTGAATACTGGGTAGCGGTAGTAAAGCCCGGCAGAGTAATGTTTGAAATCGGCGGTGTGGCTGAGGAAACAGCAAGAGAAGCACTGAGACTGGCAATCCACAAGCTGCCTATCAAGTGCAAAATCGTTTCCAAGGCGGAAGCAGCAGAAATGGCAGGTGAGCATCAGTGAAAACAAAAGGCTATGTAAACGAATTGATGGGCAAGACCGCGGACGAACTGCAGAAAGACCTTGTTTCCGCTAAGAAAGAATTGTTCAACCTGAGATTCCAGAACGCTACAAATCAGCTTGACAATACGGCAAGGATCAAGGAAGTTCGTAAGAACATCGCGAGAATCCAGACGATTATCACAAAAAAGGCGAGAGAAGCAAAATAAGCAATCCCTGAGCGAAAGGAGGCACCATTGTGGAAGAAAGAAATCTTCGCAAAACCAGAGTGGGCAGAGTAGTCAGCGACAAAATGGACAAAACTATTGTTGTGGCTGTGGAAGATAAAGTAAAACATCCTTTGTACGGAAAAATCATCAACAGAACATATAAGCTGAAAGCGCATGACGAAAACAACGAATGCGGCATCGGCGACCGCGTAAAGGTTATGGAAACCAGACCTCTTTCCAAGGATAAGAGATGGAGACTGGTAAGCATCATCGAAAAAGCAAAATAATCCTTTTTGGAGAGGAGGCATTCAAATGGTTCAACAGGAAACCAGATTAAAGGTAGCAGATAATTCCGGAGCGAAAGAACTCCTTTGCATCAGAGTGCTGGGCGGTTCCACCAGAAGATACGCGGGCGTAGGCGACATCATCGTTGCTGCGGTTAAAGACGCAACACCCGGCGGCGTTGTGAAAAAAGGCGACGTTGTCAAGGCAGTTGTTGTCAGAACAGTACACCCCGTAGGCAGAGCCGACGGCAGCTATATCAGATTTGACGAAAACGCGGCGGTTATCATCAAAGATGACAAAAACCCCAGAGGTACCCGTATCTTTGGACCCGTCGCAAGAGAGCTGAGAGAGAAGCAGTTCATGAAAATTCTTTCTCTGGCGCCGGAAGTATTATAAGAGGAGGTGTGCAGAGTGGCAAACATGAAATTGAAAACAGGTGACAAGGTCGTTGTCATTGCCGGCAGAGATAAAGGCAAGGAAGGCAAGATCGTTGCAGTAGATAAAAAGAACAACAGGGTTCTTGTGGAAGGCATTAACATGGTTTCCAAGCACACAAAGCCCAACATGCAGCACCAGCAGGGCGGCATCGTTAAGAAAGAAAACTACATCCACGCTTCCAACGTGATGTATGTGCATAACGGCAAGCCGACACGTCTGGGCGCAGTAATCAAGGACGGCAAAAAGGTCAGAGTCGCGAAAAAAACAGGTGAAGTGATTGATTAAGCCCTGTGAAAGGAGGTAAACAATGAGCAGATTAAAAGATTTCTATGAAGCAGAAATCATTCCTGAAATGACGAAGAAATTTTCTTATAAAAATAAACTGGCTGTCCCCAAGCTGGAAAAAATCATCATTAACATGGGTGTAGGCGAAGCCAGAGAAAACGCGAAGGTACTGGACGGCGCGGTGAACGATATGACGATCATCTCCGGCCAGAAGCCCATGATTACCAAGGCGAAAAAATCCATTGCGAACTTCAAACTGCGTGAAGGCATGAACATCGGCTGCAAGGTTACGCTGAGAGGTGCCAGAATGTACGAATTCGCAGACAGGCTCATCAACATCGCGCTGCCCCGTGTACGTGACTTCCGCGGCGTTAAGGCAAACAGCTTTGACGGCAGAGGCAACTACACAATGGGTATCAAGGAGCAGCTGATCTTCCCCGAAATCGAATACGATAAAGTGGACAAAATCAGAGGCATGGACATTGTTTTTGTTACGACGGCAAAAACGGACGAGGAAGCAAGAGAATTGCTGAGACTGTTCGGTATGCCATTCGCGAAATAAGGAGGGACAGAAATGGCGAAAAAAGCTATGGTGATCAAACAGCAGAGAGCGCCCAAGTTCTCCACTAGAGCGTATACAAGATGCAGAGTGTGCGGCAGACCGCACGCTGTACTGAGAAAATATGGTATCTGCCGTATTTGCTTCCGCGAATTGGCATACAAGGGCCAGATCCCGGGCGTGAAGAAAGCAAGCTGGTAAATCGAAAGGAGGAATTCAAATGTCAATGAGCGACCCTATCGCTGATATGCTCACAAGAATCAGAAACGGCAATACTGCGAAACACGATACAGTCGATGTTCCTTCTTCCAAAATGAAGAAAGCAATCGCGGATATTTTAGTAGCGGAAGGCTACGTAAAAGGCTATGAGGTGATCGAGGACGGTATCAAATCTACCCTCCGCATCAGTTTGAAATACGGCGTGGACAAAAACCAGAAGGTTATCACAGGGCTGAAGAGAATTTCCAAGCCCGGTCTGAGAGTTTTTGCGGGCAAGGACGAACTGCCCAAGGTTCTGGGCGGCCTGGGAACAGCAATCATTTCCACAAGCCAGGGCCTGATGACAGACAAGGAAGCGAGAAAGAACGGCGTAGGCGGCGAAGTTATCGCTTTCATCTGGTAAGAGACGAAGAAAAATAGGAGGTGCAGAACATGTCAAGAATCGGCAAATTGCCCGTAGCGGTACCCGCCGGTGTGGAAGTCAAGCTGGGCGAAGAAAACCTGCTGACAATCAAAGGCCCCAAGGGCACACTGGAACGGAAATTATCCGCTGACATGAATATCGCAGTTGAGGCTGGGCAGATCGTTGTTACAAGACCCAGCGACCTGAAAAAACATAGAGCATTACATGGCCTGACAAGAACACTGATTTACAACATGGTTGTAGGCGTGACAGAAGGCTACGAAAAAACACTGGAAATCAACGGCGTTGGTTACAGGGCGGCAAAATCCGGCAAGAAGCTGACGCTGACGCTGGGCTATTCCCACCCCGTAGAGATGGAAGACCCCGCCGGCATTGAGACCATTGTGGAAGGCACAAACAAAATCATTGTTAAGGGTATTGATAAAGAGAAAGTCGGACAGTTCGCAGCGGAAATCAGAACGAAACGTCCTCCCGAACCCTACAAAGGCAAAGGTATTAAATACTCTGACGAGCATATTAGACGTAAAGTTGGTAAGACCGGTAAGAAATAATTAAACCGATGGTTTACGGTTTAAGCTGTTTATATCGGAAAGTGACTGATTTAGAAACGGAGTGAAAATACTATGATCAATAAGCCATCCCGTGCGGCGGCCCGCGAGAAAAGACATTACCGCATCCGCAACCATGTGAAGGGGACAGCAGAAAGACCCAGACTGGCGGTTTTCCGTTCCAACAAGCACATGTACGCACAGATCATCGACGATGTGAAGCACCACACGCTGGCAGCGGCTTCTACAGTAGAAGCTGAGGTTGCAAGCAAGGTGGAATTCACTTCCACTGTTGCAGCGGCAGCGGCTGTGGGTGAAGCTATCGCTAAGAAGGCTCTGGACAAGGGCATTACAGAAGTCGTTTTCGACAGAGGCGGTTTCATTTACCACGGCAAGGTAAAAGCATTGGCGGACGCAGCAAGAGAAGCAGGGTTAAAATTCTAAGGCAAGGAGGAAAGCAAGTTGAAGAAAATCGATCCAAGCACTTTAGATCTGAAAGATAAAGTCGTTACCATCAACAGAGTAACGAAGGTTGTAAAAGGCGGCCGTACCATGAGATTTGCAGCTCTTGTCGTTGTCGGCGACGGCGACGGCCACGTTGGCTGCGGTATGGGCAAGGCAGCAGAAATCCCTGAAGCGATCCGCAAAGGGAAAGAGGACGCGATGAAGAACATCATCAAAGTGGAAAGAAACGAGGCAGACAGCCTGTTCCACGGCATTACAGGCAGCTACGGCAGCGCGAACGTACTGCTGATGCCTGCTCCCGAAGGTACCGGTATCATCGCGGGCGGCCCCGCACGTGCGGTTCTGGAACTGGCAGGCATCCGCAACATCAGGACAAAATCCCTGGGTTCCAACAACAAGCGCAACGTAGTCAGCGCGACCATCGAGGGGCTTTCCAGAGCGACAACTCCCGAAGCTGTTGCAAAGCTGCGGGGCATTACTGTGGAAGAGCTCTTAGGCTAAGGAGGAATGGACAGTGGCTGAAATTAAAATCACATTGGTGAAATCTACAATCGGAGCAATTCCGAAGCACAAAAAAACTGTTCAGGCTTTGGGACTGAAAAAGACGAACAGCAGTGTTATTCAACAGGACAACGCGGCGATCAGAGGGATGATCCATCAGGTCAGCCACCTTGTAAAGGTTGAAGAAATTTGATAAAGGAGGCGCCAAAATGAACTTATGCGAATTAAGACCGGCTGAAGGCTCCAGAGGCAAAAACTGGAGAAGAGGCAGAGGCCACGCGACCGGCAACGGCAAGACAGCCGGCAGAGGACACAAGGGCCAGGGACAGCGTTCCGGCTCCGGCGGCAAATGCGGGTTTGAGGGCGGCCAGATGCCCCTGTACAGAAGACTTCCCAAGAGGGGCTTTACCTGCAGAAACAGCAAGGAAATCGTTGCCATCAATGTTTCCATGCTGAATGTATTTGAGAATGATGCGGTTGTTGACATTGATGCTTTGAAGGCTGTTGGTTTGATTAGTAATCCTAGAGATGGCGTGAAGATCCTGGGCGAAGGCGATCTGGAAAGAAAGCTGACCGTAAAGGTAAACTTCTACAGCAAAACTGCTCAGGAAAAAATCGAAGCTGCGGGCGGAAAAGCAGAGGTGATTTAATTGTTTAGAATTTTCGTTAATTCTTGGAAAACCAAAGAAATACGAAACAAGATTTTGTATACACTGATGATTTTTGCGATTGTCAGACTGGGTACGCAGATCGCCCTGCCGGGCATTGATACGGCAGGGGTGATGGCGGCAAGGGAAAACGCTTCTCTGGCAGGCACGCTTTACAGCGTTATCGCCGGAGGCGCGAACTCAAGCTGGTCGCTGTTTGCGATGGGTATTGGTCCTTATATCAATGCTTCCATCATTATGCAGCTTTTGACGATTGCCATTCCGAAGTTTGAACAGCTTTCCAAGGAAGGCCCAGATGGACGGAAAAAATTACAGTCTTATAGCAGATACCTGACAGTTGTTTTGGCATTGATACAGGGCACTGGACTGACATATACCTACCAGAATATGTATCTGGTGCATAGCCCGCTGGTATATATCGCTTCGGTATTCTGCCTTGTATGCGGCTCCACATTCGTAATGTGGCTGGCAGAACAGATTACAGCAAAGGGAATCGGCAACGGTTCTTCCATGATTATCTTTATTAACATCGTATCAAACCTGCCTACGGGCATTGCGAGCCTGTATTACACGATTTCCGGCTCCGGTGCGGTGGGCATTGCGAAGGTTGCAGCAATTTTGATCATTCTGGTCGTTGTTCTGGCGTTTATCGTTATGGTAAACAGCGGCGAACGCAGACTGCCGGTGCAGTATTCCTCCAAAATGGTAGGAAGAAAGCAGACGAGCGGCAGAGCTACAACAATGCCGATTAAGGTGAATACCTCCGGCGTTATCTCCATCATCTTTGCTATTTCCCTGCTGCAGTTCCCGCAGCAGATTGGGAACTTTTTCCCGAATAAGGGACCGACATTTACAAAGGTGATCGAGGTACTGAACATGACGCATCCTGTCGGTGCGGTACTGTACGTCCTGCTGATTTTATTCTTCACGTATTTCTATACGTCCATCGTAATCAACCCGAATGAGATTGCGATGAACATGAAGAAAAACGGCGGATTTATTCCCGGTATCCGCCCTGGCCAGCCTACAAGTGAATTTATTACGAGAGTTGTAAACAGAATTACGCTGGTTGGCGCAATCTGCTATGCAATTCTGGCAATGGTTCCCGTTGTGCTGCAGTGGGTATTCAAAATTAACGTGGGCTTTGGCGGCACGACGCTTATCATCGTAGTTGGCGTTGCGCTGGACATTGTAAAGGCACTGGAAAGCCAGCTGCTTATGCGGCATTACAAAGGCTTTTTGAGCGAATAAACCTCCGGCGGGAGGGGAACACCCCCGCGCCGGATACGGCCTTTCGGAAGTACACAGGCATTCCTGAAGGCTGCAAAGGGGAAGAGTAGGAAGAATTGGCTCATAGATGGAAAGAGGGGAATCGTTATGAAATTGGTACTCATTGGCGCGCCCGCAGCCGGAAAAGGCACACAGGCGGCAAGACTGGTGCGGCACTACGGCATCGCTCACATCTCTACCGGCGATATGCTCAGGGAGGAAGTGGCGAAAGGCACAGACCTGGGGAACCAGGCGAAAAGCATCATGGCTGCCGGCGGGCTGGTATCTGACGAAATTATCATTGCTATGGTAAAAGAGAGAATCCAAAGGGACGATTGCAAAAAAGGCTTCATTCTGGATGGATTCCCCCGTACAGTTGTTCAGGCGGAGAAGCTGGAGGATATGGTCGCTTTGGACCATGTTGTCTACATCAATGCGCCTGACGAAGTGATGCTGGAACGGCTGACAGCGAGGGAGAGCTGCCCGAAATGCGGAGCGACTTACAACAAGCTGTTTATGCCGGCGAAGACAGCCGGTGTCTGCGACGCCTGCGGCGAAAAGCTGACACAGCGCAAGGACGACACGCCGGAAGCCGGAAAAGCAAGAATAAAAACATTCCATGAACAGAGCGAACCCCTTGTGGGCTACTACGGCAAGAAGGGCATCCTCTTTGAAGTAGACGGCACACAGGCTGTTGACGAGATCACGAAAGCGATCATCGCGGGTCTGGACAGGTAAGGAAAGGCGGCCCTTCGCCGCCCTGCCGTCTTACGGCGGACGTACGGATTCTATACCGTAACGCCGAATAATACAGCTTAAAAACAGGGATACCATAAATTGGATATTCGATGTATAATAAGTAAGTTTCATGCGGACAGGACGCGGTTCGAGGGCGGAAAGACGGCGAAGGACGCTTTTCTGCATAGCTGCCGGTTCCCGCGGGACACAATGGCGTCCCCAAACGGAAAATGAGGTGACTTGATTGGAAGTTCAGATCGGGCAAGTGGTTTATTCCAAAAGCGGGCACGACAAGGGCGACGCGCTGATGGTTTTTTCCGTGGAAGGGGAATATGTCTATCTGGTAGACGGCAGACGCCGGAAACTGGAAAAGCCGAAGCGGAAAAAGACGATGCACATTCAGCCGACTTCTTATATAGAGGAGGAAACGGCTGAGAAGATTCGCCGCAAGGCGTACCTTTTGGACGCAGAAATCGCAAAGGCTTTGAAGAAGTATCAAAAAAAGCAGGCACGAAACGATTAAGGAGGTTCTGGGCCTTGTCAAAAGACGACGTAATTGAAGTAGAAGGAACCGTATTGGAAAAACTGCCCAACGCCATGTTTCAGGTGGAGCTGGAAAACGGCCACCAGATTCTGGCGCATATCTCCGGCAAACTGCGTATGAACTTCATCCGCATACTGCCCGGCGATAAGGTTCTGGTAGAAATGTCCCCTTACGATCTGACAAAGGGACGTATCATCTGGAGAGCAAAATAAGGAAGGAGCGGTCAGAGATGAAAGTAAGACCATCTGTAAAGCCGATGTGCGAAAAATGCAGAATCATTAAAAGAAAAGGCCGTGTAATGGTCATCTGCGAAAATCCCAAGCATAAACAAAAACAAGGCTGATTTTTATTATGGTTTTTCCGGGGCTGTACCCCGAAAAAACGGCTGATAAATCCGTCAACGTACCGGGAGGAGCATACAGTTAACAGCGGGGGCAGCTTACAGGCTGACGGTCTGTTACCCCGTTTGTAATGCCCAATGGGTACACCCGATTTATGCGAACAGGGGCCGTAGCCCCAAAGGGGGCAGGGCGCGCCCTGACAATACAGTACTTTTAACCGAACACTGGAACAGTGTAACTATCATAGGAGGTGCAAGAGATACATGGCACGTATTGCTGGTGTAGACTTACCAAGAGAAAAACGCGTTGAAATTGGCCTGACATATGTTTATGGCATTGGCCATTCCAGCGCAGTCCGTATTCTGAATGAAGCAGGCGTAAGCCTTGATACTAGAGTCAGAGATCTGACTGATGACGAAGTTTCCAAAATCCGCGAAGTTATCGACAGAAGCCAGAAGGTGGAAGGTGACCTGCGCAGAGAGGTTGCTTTAAACATCAAACGCCTGATCGAAATCGGTTGTTACAGAGGTATCCGCCACAGAAAGGGTCTGCCTGTAAGGGGTCAGAAGACAAAGACAAACGCAAGAACAAGAAAAGGCCCCAGAAAAACTGTTGCGAATAAGAAGAAATAATTGATTTCGGAGGAGGTTAGAGTTCAATGGCAAAGAAAACTGTGAAAAAGACAACAACTCGCAGACGCCGTGATAAAAGGAAAGTAGACCGCGGACAGGCGCATATCCAGTCCACGTTCAATAATACAATCGTAACAATCACTGATGCTGCCGGCAACGCCCTTTCCTGGGCAAGCGCAGGCCAGCTTGGTTTCAGAGGTTCCAGAAAATCTACACCCTATGCGGCGCAGATGGCTGCTGATACAGCGGCAAAGGCTGCTTCCGACTACGGCCTGAAAACAATCGAAGTTTTTGTAAAAGGCCCCGGTTCGGGACGTGAAGCTGCAATCCGCGCACTGCAGGCGGCTGGTCTGGACGTGACACTCATCAGAGACGTGACGCCTGTTCCTCACAACGGCTGCAGACCGCCCAAACGCAGAAGAGTATAACCATCAGGAGGTGTAGAGAATGGCTAGAGATAGAGTTCCCGTGTTGAAAAGATGCAGATCCCTGAATCTGGATCCCATCTTTCTGGGTATTGATAAGAAATCCAAAAAGCAGAATTTGAAAGCAAACAAAAAGATGAGCGAGTATGGCCTTCAGATGAGGGAGAAGCAGAAAGCAAAATTCATCTACGGCGTGCTGGAAAAACAGTTCAGAGGCTACTATGCACAGGCGGAAAAGATTGCCAAAAAAGAAGGCATCCCCGGTGAAAACCTTCTGATGCTGCTGGAAATGAGACTGGACAATGTTATGTTCCGTCTGGGCTACGGCAGAACAAGAAAAGAAGCAAGACAGATTGTACGCCACAAACACGTTACCGTAAACGGCAAGCCCGTTGATATCCCTTCCTATCAGGTAAAGGTCGGCGATGTGGTTGAAATCAAGGAGAAATACAAAACAATTCAGAGATATAAAGATGTGCTGGCTGTAACGGACGGCAGACTTGTTCCGGAATGGCTTTCCGCAAACCACGACGGCCTGACAGGCACAGTGGTTGCAAAACCGACAAGAGCGCAGATTGACGTTCCTGTTGAAGAAACATTTATCGTCGAGCTGTACTCCAAATAATCATCGATTGCTGAGAGAAGTCAAAGAAATTGCCGCGGGGCGAAACGCCCCACGGCACTCTATCATAAAAAAGGGAGGTTTGAATGAGTGTTTGAATTTGAGAAACCTCGCATTGAGATTGCTGAAATGGCACCGGACGGAACTTACGGTAAATTTGTGGTAGAGCCTCTGGAACGGGGCTATGGCACAACTTTGGGAAATTCCCTGAGAAGAATACTGCTTTCTTCTTTGCCCGGAGCTGCGGTCAGCAATGTAAAAATTGATGGTGTGCTTCATGAGTTCAGCGTGATTCCCGGCGTGAAAGAGGACGTTACGGAGATCATACTGAATCTGAAGGGTCTGGCGATCAAAAATACAAGCGAAGGCAGCGAACCGAAGATTGCGTACATTGACATGGAAGGCGAGGGCGAAGTAAAAGGCTCCGACATTAAGGCGGACAACGAAATTGAGATACTGAACCCTGACCACCATATCGCAACGCTTTCTGGCGGCGCGGGCAGCAAGCTGTATATGGAAATCACGATCAATAAGGGACGTGGTTACGTTGGCGCAGACAAGAACAAAAAAGACGATCAGCCAATCGGTATGCTTCCTGTGGACAGTATTTTTACACCTGTGACGAGGGTGAATTTCCTTGTGGAAAATACGCGCGTGGGCCAGATTACGGACTACGACAAACTGTCGCTGGAGGTTTGGACAAACGGAACGATCGCGCCGGACGATGCGGTAAGCTATGGCGCGAAGATTTTGAATGAGCATCTGAATCTGTTTATTGACCTTTCCGACAATACGAAGGATACTTCTATTATGGTGGAAAAAGAGGAAGGCAAGAAGGAGAAAGTTCTGGAAATGAGCATTGAGGAACTGGATCTTTCCGTGCGTTCCTACAACTGCCTGAAACGGGCAGGCATCAATACTGTGGAGGATCTGGCAAACAAGACGGAAGAAGAAATGATGAAGGTGCGGAACCTTGGACGCAAGTCTTTGGAGGAGGTACTGAACAAGATGGCGGAGCTGGGGCTTTCTTTGCGTCCCAACGATGAATGAACATCTAAATGATGAATAAACATTTGAATTATTATCCGCCATTGGACACTATCATATTTACCCGGGATTACGCCCCCACATAAGCCCGAAGTGCTGTGGGGACGGGGTCAGTCCCGCGGAGAACAAGGAGGATTCAACCATGCATGCATCCGGTTACAGAAAACTTGGCAAGGCTACGCCCCAGAGAAAGGCGCTGCTTAGAAACCAGGTGACAAATCTGCTTTACCACGGCAAAATTAAAACAACAGAAACAAGAGCGAAGGAAGTAAAAAGAATTGCGGAAAAGCTCATCACGATTGCTGTGAAGGAAAAAGACAACTTCGAGGAAGTTGAAGTGACAGCTAAGGTTGCGAAGAAAGACAGCAACGGCAAGCGCGTGAAAGAGGTTGTAAACGGCAAGAAAGTTACAGTTTACGACGAAGTGAAAAAGACAGTAAAGAAGGACAAACCTTCCAGACTTGCGGCAAGAAGAAAAATTCTGGCTTATCTTTACCCTGTTACGGAAGTACCCGCTGATGGTAAGAAGATGAGAAAAGAAAGCAAAAAGGTGGATATGGCGGCGAAGATGTTCGACGAGATTGCACCGAAGTATGCCGGCCGCAACGGCGGTTACACCAGAATCGTGAAGCTGGGCGCAAGAAAAGGCGACGGCGCGATGGAAGTTTTCCTCGAACTGGTTTAAGAAATGAAAGGCGGGGAGAATCCCGCCTTTCCGCGTGTCAAAAAAGGCTCAGGCTTCGCCTTCCGTGTAGCCGCTCTGCGGCTGCGGCAACAGCGGGCTATGCCCGCTATA
>CAMQRG010000040.1 GCA_947036475.1 uncultured Clostridia bacterium | reverse complement strand
ACACGTAAGGAGTCGTCGGCAGCGTCAGATGTGTATAAGAGACAGACAGAAGGAAGGCCGCCCACATTATGATGGGACTTGATCACAG
This sequence comes from uncultured Clostridia bacterium, assembly GCA_947036475.1. Lineage (GTDB taxonomy): Bacteria > Bacillota > Clostridia > Lachnospirales > Anaerotignaceae > Anaerotignum_A. The sequence continues at coordinate 13,191 of CAMQRG010000040.1, read as the reverse complement.
CAGAATCTCCCAGCCCGCTTTCGATTACGTCAGGATAGATCGTGCCCTGCACCAAAAAGTTTACTTTTCCGATTTTTTTCGCTTCATCTTCAAATACGCGGATAAATTCTTCCCCAATGATTTTACGTTTCTGTTCGGGGTCAGTTACACCTTTCAGCTTTGCGAGAAAACGTTCCTTTGCATTAGCGCGTACAAAATGCGCGTCAAAGAAGCCTTTGAATGCTGCTTCGACTTCATCGCCCTCATTTTTGCGCATCAGGCCATGATCAACAAAAACACACGTCAGCTGTTTTCCGATTGCCTTGGAAACGAGCGCGGCAACAACGCTGGAATCCACGCCGCCAGAAAGCGCACACAGCACCTTACCATCGCCAACCTGTGCACGGATTTTCTGAATCTGATCCTCAATATAATTTGTCATCGTCCAATCGCCGTTACAACCGCAGACTTCAAACAGGAAATTACGTATCATATCTGTGCCTTTGGGCGTATGGTTCACCTCAGGATGGAACTGTACGCCATAAAATCCCTTTTCCGGGCACTCAATAGCGGCAGCAGGACAGGTAGGCGTTGTCCCAATCACGCGGAAACCTTCCGGCAGTTCTGTCACATAGTCAGTATGGCTCATCCAGCAGATTTCGTGTGCATCAATCCCTTTCAGGAGTTTACTGTCTGTGGCAAACGTAACCTCCGCTTTACCATATTCGCTTTTTTCCCCTGCATGTCCAACCTTGCCGCCCAATGTATACGCCATCAGCTGACAGCCGTAGCAGATGCCCAGCACAGGCACGCCCATCTCAAACAGGGCAGGGTCGCATTTCGGAGAATTATCATCATAAACGCTGTTTGGACCACCTGTAAAAATGATGCCCTTCGGATTTTTCGCCTTAATTTCCTCCAGCGGCTTATTCCAGGGAATAATCTCACAATAAACATGATGTTCCCTGACACGCCGCGCAATCAACTGATTATACTGGCCGCCAAAGTCCAGCACTACGATTGTTTCACGGTTCATATCTGACCTCCAATTCCGGTTCAAGTTTTACGGGTAAATAATGAAAGCCGCCTGAGAATCTGTTCCGCATCTCGGCGGCTGGTTCTTTCTTCAATATTAGCATAGGCTGTGTGCATTGACAAGAGAAAATTCGAGTAGAGCCGCTCAAACAGCTCCCTCCTGCGCAGATTCCACAGGCTTCCAACAGCCTGCAACACCGCTGAAAATCTCACCCCAGCCAGCCATTATAGTAAGCCAGAACACCCAGCACTGCGCCGACTGCCGCGCCAGCCAATGTTGCGGCCGCTGTCACAACCGAATTTTTGCTGAACAGCTTTCTCAGCACTTCCATATTTTTCATATCATCTTCCTCCATATGCAACAATTCAATCCTTTACAATATCAGCGCCGTAGCAATGCTGAAATACATCACCAGCGCAATCGCGTCCACCACTGTAGAAATCAGCGGCCCAGCCATCATAGCAGGGTCCAGCCGGACAGCCTTCGCCAGTATCGGCAGCAGGCACCCGATGGTTTTTGCCAGTATTACCGCTGCCGCCATGCTGATTGAAACCGTCAAATCCACCACAACATCTGTTCCCCTGCTCAAAAACGTCATTCGAGCCATATTCACCAACCCAAGTATCGCTCCGCAAATCAGCCCGACACAAAATTCCTTGCCAACAACCTTCATCGTATCCCGCAGTTGTATCTCCCCCAGAGCCATGCCGCGGATAATCATTGCTGAAGCCTGTGAGCCGGCATTTCCCCCTGTGCCCGTAATAATCGTCATAAAGCTGGAAAGTATCACAACAGAACTCAACAGCGTCTGGTACTGCTCCACAACAAACGCGCTCAGCGTACCCGAAATCATCAGCACGCAGAGCCATGGAATTCTGTTTTTTGCCAGTTCCAGCACGCTCATTTTCAGGTATTCATCGTCAGAGGGCAGCACAGCCGCCATCTTTTCCATATCCTCCGTTGTTTCCTGTTCAATAACATCTACAATATCGTCTACCGTAATGATGCCTACAAGACGGCCTTCCTTATCCGTTACCGGCAGAGCCATCCAGTTATATTTTTTGAAGATGTTCGCAACTTCCTCCTGGTCGTCCATTGTCTGTACGGAAACCACATCGTCCTGCATCAGTTCTGCAATCGTGCTTTCATCTTTGGAGCAAATCAGCGTCCGCAGCGGCACAACGCCAATCAGTTTTCTCCGGGCGTCTATGACATAGCAGGTATATATCGTTTCCTTGTCCATGCCCGTCTGCTTAATCTGCCGCAGAGCCTCTGCCGCCGTCATCTGCCCGCGCAGACGAACGAATTCAATCGTCATAAGGCTGCCGGCAGAATTTTCCGGATAATTCAAAAAACGGTTAATCAGCTGCCTTGTTTCTGCGTCTGTGTTCCGAAGGACTTTTTTTACGAGGTTCGCAGGGGCTTCCTCCAAAAAGTCCACCGTATCATCTAAAAACATCTCGTCTACAATATTGCGCACCTCTCGGTCTGTAATCGAATGGACAATATGCTCCTGTGTGTCGCTGTCCATATAAGTAAAGACCTCCGCCGCCATATCTTTTGTCAATAGCCGGAACACAAAAAGCTGCTTTTCCGCAGAAAGTTCCTCAAAATATTCCGCGATATTCGCCGGCTGTTCTGTATTCAGCCCTTCTTTCAGCAGGGTATATTCCCCTGTTTCCATCCATTTGTTCAGGTTCTCAAAAAGTTCCTGCATCTCGTCCATTTTCTCCACCCCATTCCAATTAAAAAAGCACCGCCGCCCCCGTAAGAGAGCTCTACGCAGTGCATCTTTTTCATGGAAACGGGCGCAGAAAGGCAGTCTGCCCCCAAAATTTTTCCGGCAGACGCCAGCGGACAGCTCCATATTCTATGATTCTGCCCTTTTCCCGTCTGTTTTATCTCCGCAATTTACAAAACAGAGAATGAACCAGACGCACGGCGTTATTCTTTTGGCATAATCGGTAACTGTCAGGCTCCAGAGCAATTTCGCCCTTATTATGACCGCCGTCCATACTGCTCCACCCCCGTTTTTCTCAGGCAGTGTCGTCATAAGTCATGTATACATATTTTCGAGCATTATTTAGGCGGATTTCAGGCAAAAATTCGCAGGCGTACTGGCGGTACGGCAAGAATTTTTAACGAAAAAGCCGACAAAATTTGCCGGAAAGGTGTGTGCAGGCACTTATGACGACACTGCCTATCAAGATTTTTGCACACTTTCAGTATATTCCTCCAGATTCCCAACGTCAACACCCTTTCGGGAAAAGCACGAAAACTTTTTCGCGAAAATAAAAAAAGGCATTCCGCCCAAATGCCCCTCTTGTGCAGGCGGTGAGTCCCCGCTTCGCGCTCCGCCTGCCGTTTTCAGTTCTCCTCCGCTTCTCGATTTTCCCTCGTTCTGCTTTCATGTTCGTTACGGTAACGCGTCATCAGTCCGCTGAAAAGTTCCGCTGCGGTCGGCGGCGTAAAGCTGATGGCATTCGCGCCCGCCTGTACCGTTTTGGTGATGCTTTCCCGCGTTGGCCCGCCTGTTGCAATGATGGGTACATCTGGGTATTTTTCCCGTATGATTCGCACAACCTCCGGCGTTCTTGCCGCCGCAGAAATATTCAGTATTCCTGCCCCAGCCGCAAGCCGCGCCTCAATGTCTGTATTTTCGTCCAAAACTGTAACAACAATAGGGATATCCACCACATTACGGATATGCTGGATAACCGTATTGCTGGTCGGCGCATTTACAACAACAGCCGTTGCGCCCAGCGCCTCCGCATCTTTTGCAAGCATCACCACACGTGCGCCAGTCGTTGTCCCGCCGCCAACGCCGCAGAATACGGGCATACTTGATGTCGATACAATCGCATCTGCAATGATTTGCTGCGGCGTAAACGGGTAAACCGCCAGAACAGCATCTGCATTGCAGTTGCGGATAATGGCGATATCCGTTGAAAAAATAAGAGACTTGATACGCCTTCCCATAATTACAATGCCGCTTGCAGCCAAAATCTCATGCGGCACAGTTACAATATGGTCCCTTAGCTTTGTTGCAATATGCGGAATTTTCTTTTCCGAAAGTTTCTTTTTTCCGTTCACAGGCAGTTTCCTCTCCCGCGAAAATATTCGCGTATTCCATAGATTTCATTATGATAATGCATATATATTACCATAAAACCGCCCTCCTGTCAAACAAAGCCCCTCCGGCCGCCTTCTGTACGAATCCTTTCCCATTCCCGCAGAACCGCCTGCCGAATGCCCACCGCGCTGGATTCTTCTGCCACCACAGAGTCGTATCCACATTCCCGCAGGACCTCAGCCGTTGCCTGCCCAATGCAGACCGCGCGCACGCCTTCCGGCAGTTTTCCGCCGTCCTCCAGAAAATTCCTCACGCCGGAACCGCTTGCAAACGTAATAAAATCCATTTCCCCAGCCTTTTCACGCGCTGCGGAAAGCCGTTCCCTGTCCACAGCAATATCGTACAGCTTGATTTCCTGAAACGAAATTCCTGCCGCCGCCAGTCGTTCCGTCAGAACAGGCGAGCCCTGTTCCGCCCGCAGAATCAGAACTTCCCCGTCCTGCCGCACTGCTTCGCAAAGCCCTGCCGCAAGGCTCTCCACATTATATTCCTTCGGCATATACGCCGCAAAAATTCCTCTTTTCTCCAATGCCTGTGCCGTTCCTGGACCAATCACCGCAAACTTCCAGCCAGCAAGCATGCGGATATCCTGCCGCCGCTCCTGCATGCCCGCAAAAAAGACCTCTACGCCATTCGGACTGGTAAATACCAGCCAGCCCTGTCCATGCAGAGCCTCTGCCAGCGCGTCCCCCTGTGCATAGGGCGTCAGGCGGGAAATTTCCATTTCCGTTACTTCCGCGCCCAGTTCCTCCAGGCCTTCCCGCAGTTTCCGCACAATAGAACGCGTCCCCGTTACGCCGATACGCACGCCCCGCAGTTCCTTTGTAATCGTCCCTGAAAAATCCAGCCCTGCCACAGCTCCCACAATAATGACCGCAGGAGTCTCCAGCCCTGCCGCACGAACTGCCGCCGTAATCTCCCCTAATGGCGCGCGTACGGTCCTTTGTGCTGCCGTTGCTCCCCGCGAAACCACAGCCGCAGGCGTATCCGGACTTTTGCCGTTTTTCAGCAGCCCTTCCGCGATTTCCTCCAAATGGTGCAGACCCATCAGGAACACAAGCGTCCCATTCAGCCGCGCCAGCGTTTCAAAATCTTCCGGCAGGCCGTTTTCCGCTGTGTGCCCCGTTATAACATGAAAACTGCGCGCCAGTTTCCGGTGCGTCACAGGAATCCCCGCCGCCGCCGGAACAGCCACTGCCGCCGTTATACCCGGCACCTCCTCATACGGCACGCCTGCCGCCTGAAGCGCGAGTATTTCCTCACCGCCGCGTCCGAACACAAATGGGTCGCCGCCCTTGAGCCGCAGAACATTCTTCCCCACTTTTGCCTTTTCCACCAAAAGTGCATTGATTTCCTCCTGTGCGGCGGAATGTTTCCCGAAACGTTTACCAACGGAAATTTTTTCACAGCCCGCCTTTGTTTCCTCCAAAAGCCGTACCGCGCTCAGGTCGTCGTACAAAACCACATCACACTGCCGCAACAGCCGCAAAGCCTTCCATGTAATCAGCTCTGCGTCCCCACAGCCCGCGCCCACAATATAAACCTTTCCCTGCTTTTTTTCCTTCATTTCAGCCTCCCCGCAATTTCCGCCGCCAGTTCCAGCCGTTTTTCCGCCGGAACAGTTCCTTCTGCCCGCTTATTCCCGAACATCGCCCGCAGGCGAACTTCCCCGTTCCGATATTCCGCAAAAGCCGCCGCAGGCTGGCTGCATCCCGCCTCCGCCAGTTCCATCACGCGCCGCTCCGTTTCAAATTCCAGCATAGTTTCCTCGTGGCTGATTCTGCCGAATAACTCCGCCTGTTCCGGCTTTCCTTCCATTACAATGATGCCCTGACACGCCGCCGGCAGACAGTCCTCCGGCGAAAACACATGGAATGTGTATCCGTCCCGCTCAGAAATGCCAAGCCTGTCCAGCCCTGCCTTTGCCAGCACAATGCCGTCATATCCGCCGTCCATCATTTTTTGCAGACGTGTCTGCACATTTCCGCGAATCAGGCGCGTTTCCGCTTCAGGGCACAGTTCCGCCAGAAATGCCTGCCGCCGCAGGCTGCCCGTCCCGATGATGCAGCAATCCTCCGCACGCCTTCCAGCAGGCATGACAAGCACGTCCCGCGGGTCGTCCCGCTTCAATGCCGCCAGAATCGCAAGACCCTCCGGCAGAAACTGCGGCAGGTCCTTCCCGCTGTGGACGGCAATGTCGATTTCGTCCTGCAGGAGCATTTCTTCCAATTCAGATGCAAAAAGCCCTTCGCCGCTCCTGCCGATTTCCCAAAGCGGTTTATCCAGCACTTTATCCCCCTTAGTCTGCAAAAGAACACGTTCCAGACGCAAGGAAGGATACGCCGCGCGCAGAGCGTTTTCCGCAAGCTCTGTCTGCCGCAGTGCAAGCGCACTTTTCCGCGTGCCGATTTTAAGAGTCTTTTTCATAGCCTTCTCCTTTCAGCAGGTTTTCCAAATCCGTTTTCGTCACATCGCCGTCCCGTTCCAAAGCCAGCGCAAACAGGCGGCGGAATGCTTTTTCCCGCTCCTGTCCGTCGGGAATTTCCCGCTTTGCCCGCTCCCGAAACGTGCCCAAAAGAGCGATGGCTTCCTCAAAGTGCGGCGGTATGCTTTCTTCTGCCTTTTCTCGGATATACCGCGCGGCAAGCGGGCTGTTTCCGCCCGAAGAAAATCCCGCCACAAATTCGCCCCGCTTCACCAGAGCGGGGAAAAAAAACGTACAGTTTTCTCTGTCGTCCACAATATTCACCGGAATCCCCCGCGCCCTGCAAAGGCGGGAAATCTCAGCATTTACCGCGCTGTCGTCCGTCGCGCCGATTACAAACGCCATTCCTTCCAAATCCTCCGGCAGAAACGGACGCTTTATTCGCCGTACGCCATCCAGTTTCTGCAATTCTACGCAAAACACCGGCGCGACCACCATAATACGCACGCCGAAGGGCAGCAGCTTTTCCGCCTTACGCAATGCCACCGTCCCCCCGCCAACAATCAGGCAGTCCTTTCCGGCAATCTCAACAAAAAAAGGAAAATAGCTCATCGCTCCTCCTCCATTTCCCGTAAAACAGCCAGCAGAGCCGCAAACTGTCCCGCATTCATATCCGCCTTTGCCCGGTAAACCAGCTTTTCAAACGGCATTTCTGCCATTTTCGCTTTTACAACAGGCAGTTCCGGCAAAAATCCATGCAGCAGTACATCGCGTTTCCATTCGTCCAGCCCCTGTTCAATCATTCTTTCCGCCTGTACCGCCTCCTGCTGTTTCAGGTCATTATTTGTCTTTGCCAGCTCCCGAAACGCGTCAATGTTCCGCAGGCATACGCCCGGCAGTGTCTGAATCTCCCTGTCTATATCCGGCGGCACAGAAATATCCAGAAACAGCCGTTCTTTCTCCTGCCGCAAAGCCGGTTCCAGCTGTTTTTTCGTCACCGTATAATGCGGGCTGGAAGTTGCGCTGATAACCGCGTCCATTTTGTTCATACAGGTATAACGCTCCTCATAGGGAATCAGCGTGGCGTCCGCCTTGCCCGCCGCCTGTGTCAGCAGGGCATTATGACTGCGGAATGTGCCAAAAATATGGATATTTTCGCGGCAGGCAAGGTTTTTCATCACTGTCATTCCCATCTTGCCAGATGCACCGATAATCAGCACGTTTTTCTCCGCACCTGGCAGGCGGAACACCTCGTTTGCCGCCAACGTCGCAATAGAAACAGGCGTTTTGGAAAGCATCGTTTCCGTTTTGATTTTTTTTGCCCATGTCACTGCCGCGCGGAATACTGTATTCAGTTCGTAGCCTGTCATGCCGCAGTCCGCCGCATACGCAAACGCGTCCTTGACCTGCCCAAGAATTTCGTCCTCCCCCATCAGCATGGAATCAATACCGCTGGCCACACGAAACAAATGCCTTGCCGCGCCTTCTCCCTGATAGACGCGAAAATAGGGGAGCAGTTCGGCCAAAGGTACGCCACATTCGCAGGCAAGCAGATTTTCCGCTGCACGACAATCTTCCTGCGTTTTTCCGCAGAAAAAAAGTTCTGTACGGTTGCAGGTACTTAAAAGCACACATTCTGAGACACCGGATTCCCTTGCGGCGTAATAAAATGCCGCAAACTGCTCCCTGTGGAATGCAGCTTTTTCACGCACCCAAAGCGGTGCAGTACGGTATGTCACGCTAACGCAGTTCATTCGTGTCCTTCCTTTCCACAAAACAGGCAGGGCTTACGCCCTGCCCGCATTTTCAAATCTGCAAAAGATTCAAGACACTGGGGCTCTGCCCCAAACCCCGCAAGGGGATTTTATCCCCTTGACCCCATTTTGCAAAAACTTCGTTTTTGCGGGGTATCTCTGTTCATCTGCTTCAAATCAGACAAAATCTGATTTGGCAACAGAGTTCTTTGCCCCGCTTTCTCCGAAAGAAAGAGGACGGGGTACGGGGCAGAGCCCCGCTTATCTTTAATCTTTCAAAATTTCAGCTTTCCGATCCAGCAGCCCGCTGCCAAGCAGCTGCTCCTGCACATTCTCAAACCCAATCCGCTTGATGGTGTCCGCAAAGCGTTCGCCCGCCTGCCCCTGCTCGCGGAACAGCAGTATCGCCTTTTCCACAATCGCAAGTACCTCGTCCTTATCCGTAAAAATCTTCTTCAAAGGCTGACCATATGCGGTCTTTTTGCCCCAGCGCCCGCCGATGTACACGCGGTAGCCATATGTCCCTTCATCAAACGCGTGGAACGGGCATTTCGATGCACAGCGTCCGCAATGGTTGCAAAGCTCTGTATCCAGCTGTAATTTTCCGCCTTCCGGCTTCGTTGCCGCACCAATCGGACAGCCCTTTGCAATTACGCAATTCTTGCAGGACCTGCATTTTTCTTCATCGAATTTCGGCACCCTCTGCCCTACAATACCCAAATCGTTCAAGTCCGGCTTTACACAGTTGTTCGGGCAGCCGCCTACTGCGATTTTGAACTTATGCGGCAGCTTCACATCATTATACCCGATAAAGAAACGGTTATGAATTTCTTCGCTCAGTCCATAGGAATCCAGCAGACCGAATACGCATGTTGTCCCTTTACAACAGACAACAGGACGCACCTTTGCCCCTGTGCCGCCTGTCATCAGACCGGCTTCCGCAAGATATTCCCTGAACGGCTCAATGTTTTCAAAGGGAATCCCCTGCACCTCAACCGTCAGGCGTGTTGTCATTGCAAGCTCACCGTTACCGAATTTCTCCGCTGCCTCCGCGATGCGGCGGCTCTCAGCAGCTGTGATCTTCCCATTCCTCGTGATAACACGTCCCGAAAAATTATCTGTACCTTTATTATGCAAAAAACCTAATCCTTTTACTCTTTTGATTTCATCTGCGCTGACTGTAACGCCCATCCAAATCCCTCCAGTTGTCCTTTTCTTTTTCATTTTTTACGATATATACAGAAGGTTTCTTTCCTTTTCAGCATACACTATTTTCGCCGGAAAAGCAATGCTTATTGACGCATAGCGGCTGGGAATCCTTTTTCAAATCTGTGAAAAATTCCTTTTTCCAACCGACTCCCGCAGCCATGCCTTATCTTCCGGCGTTACCCGATAGGATTCGCAGGCTTTCTGCACAAATTTCCGGTAAGTCCATTCCTCCAGCGGGAGATTCACCAGCATTTCCCGCGTTACCTGCGGATCTTTTGCCCAAGCTGTTGCCAAAAGCCACGCCTGTGCCATACGTACATAATAAAAATCCGACCGCACTTCCCCTGTCCGCCTCAGACTTTCCTGCAAATCATCTGCCGTCAGGTAATACTCCAGCATTACAACAAGCCCCACTCTTACCACCCATGGATTTTCTGACGCAAGGTATTTGGGAATGTATCCGAAATAATCCGCTTCATGCCCTTTCAGGCGCTTTTTCAGGGAGGAACAGAATACATCACAGTGCGCCCAGTTTTCCACCACATCTTCCACATAAACATCACAGTATCCCAGAAAAACCTCATATGGTACAGGCAGAGCCGCAGCCACAAGTCCATACAGCAGACGTTCCTCATAGCTGTCCCTGCCACAGAGCCGCAGAAAGCCTTCCCCATCGTCCTTTGCCAGTTCCTTCGCCGTTTTCCGCAAGAGGGGAGTACGCAGTCCAATGACATGCAAATCCGAACGCAGCAGCTTGGTCTGGAATCGGGCAAATTCCGGTTCTGCCTGTGCAAAAAGTTCTTTTCGGAAGTTCTCATAGCGTTCCTTTGTCCACTTGCTCATGCTTTTCTCCTCTTTCGTTCCATTCCTCCAATGCCTGTTCTACCCGCCGTTTTGCGCGGATATAACGTTCCAAACGCTGAAAATCCCGCTGTGTCAGTCCCGGCAGACGGTTCAAATCCATGTTGTCCATCAGGTCTGCCAGCTTGACCGCCGCCGCCAGCCTGTTCCCGCAGACCCGCTCAATATACGCGGCATAATCTTCGTCCTCCACCCTTGTCAGGCAGACAACCGCCTCCAAAACCTCTCGCGGAAATCCTTTCGCCGCCAGTTCCACTACAGTCAGTGGTGTGTCCTCCAAAACATCATGCAGCAGGGCAACGGCTCTTTCCTCACTGCTCCCGCATTGCAGCATCACGCGAATCGGGTGCAGAATATACGGCTGTCCACCCTTATCCAGCTGCCCCATATGCGCACCTGCCGCTGTTATCATTGCATGTTCCAGCAAATCCTTCAAATAATCCCCCTCGCTTTCTTCCAAAATCATACCAAAGGGAAACGCGTCTGTAAAGCACCGTAATCAAAAACGGGCACAGAATGTGTTTGCAAAAAAGTCCAGCCATGCAGTCACCCATTTCCCCCCGTTACATAGTATGTAGAAGAAACAAACAAATTAAAGGAGGCTGTCAAAATGGGAGCTTTTGAATTTGATTTAAGTGCAAGGAACTGCAACAGCTGTAATGACTGTAACAACAATTGTAATAACGGCTGCAACAATGGCTGTAACAACAACTGCAACACGAACTGTGGTTGTGACTGTGGCTGCGGCTGTGTCGGCGGGGAAGATGCAACGAAAGGCGAAACCTGCATCATTGCGCAGAAAATCTTTGACCAGTGCCGTATCCAGAAATGTCTGACTGCTGACATTCTCGGACCCGCGCGCGCTGCGAAAAACGCCGTACCCAACTGCAACGAAATGCTTTGCGAGGGCGACATCATCGTGCCCCCCTGCAACGCCGCTGATGTCAGCATTCACGACCTGGAACTGGAACGCATCGACATTCTGCGGAAGAAAGCCAATCCCCTCCAGAAAGGCTGCTGGGACCTGGAACTGAAATACGTTTTCAAATATATGCTGGAATTCCAGCGTGCAGATGGCTGCCCGATTGGGTGCATCAACGCTACGAACGCATACAACATGCGCGTGACGCTGTTTGGCTCCACAGAAGCCGAAGTTACAACAACGACCGACCTTTTCGACTGCTGCGGCAACTCCAACGGCGGACCGTTCGTTGTGGCAGAAGGCAAAGCAATCGCGCTGGCGGCTGACCTGAGATACCCCACATGCAGCCCCTGCAACTGTGGCTGCGGCTGTGGCTGCAACAGCGGCTGCAATGATGGCTGCGGCTGTGGCTGTGGCTGCGGCGATGCGGCAATGGGCGCGCCTGTGGCTGTCAATGTCACGCTTGGTCTGTTCAGCATCGTAAAACTGTACCGCACCGTAAACATGATGGTAAATTCCCTTGGCAGATGCCTGCCGGAAAGCTGCACAGCTGTTGGCAGCGCGGGCGACCCCTGCGCGGATTTTGAAAATATCCGTTTCCCGATGGATATGTTTTCTCCCTCCGCTGCACCGAAGTCCTGCTGTGGCTTTGGCCCTGTTTTCGGTTCCTCGAACTGCGTTATCAGTAATGTAGCAGGTGCAACAGACTGCAACAGCTGCGGCACATGCAACAGCGCTAACTGTGGCACATGCAACGGCGGCACATGCAATTCCTGCGGAAACAACAGCACAAACGGCTGCAACACCTGCGGCAGATAACATTCAATTTTCCCATCACCAAATCCACCATTTTGTCCCCGGTAAATCCGGGGACTTTTTATGGTTCCAGCAAAATAATAAAAAACTGGACATTTTTCCACTGCCCGTGTAAAATAATACTGCATATCATTTATGCCTGTCAGTCGAGGCAAAAAGCATTTTCAGGAAAGAGGTCCATTATGTCCCTGCATACCATAGAATACCAAGGCGTCGGAATTGAATACGAGCTGCTGCGCAAAGACGTCAAGTATATTAACCTTCGTGTCAATAAGCAGGGGCGTGTTGTGGTTTCCGCAGGCAAAAAAGTACCTTTTTCCGTCATTGAGGAATTTGTACAGTCAAAATCCCTTTGGATTATCACCCATCTTGCGGAAATGGAGAAGCTGAAAAGCCACCTGCCGGACAGCACGCTTTTCACCGGCAAAACAGTCTATTTTCTCGGACAGCCCTATCAGCTTTCTCTGGAACAGGGCGCGCCGCGCTTTGCTTTTGAAGGAAACACACTGCATATGCTTACCCCCCTTTCTGAGCAGACTGAACTTCGGCAGGCATATCTTTCCTGGCTCAAAACACAGGCGGCGCCAAAATTCAGTGAAATCCTCTCGCGCGTTTATCCCCTTACCGAGCCGTATTCTGTGCCGTTTCCGGTAGTAAAAATACGCAATATGCGCAGCATATGGGGGAGCTGTACAGCAGCGGGCAGCAGTATCCGCCTGAACCTTCAGCTGATGAAGGCTGACGAGGGCTGCATTGAGCAGGTCATTCTGCATGAACTTCTGCACTTCGTCCACCCCAATCACAGCCCCGCGTTTTATGCACTTCTGACACAGCTCATGCCGGATTGGAGAGAACGGAAACATCGTCTGGAAACAAAATATAAAGATGGACTCTGACCTGTCAGATATACGCGCTTTTTGTCGCACTGTATTTGAAATATTATTGTTGACAAACGCCGCAAATTGAGGTATACTATTCAAACAGAATATTTTTCGGCGCGGAGTAGAGCCTGTCTCTTATACACATCTCCGAGCCCACGAGACGCTACGCTATCTC
>CAMQRG010000039.1 GCA_947036475.1 uncultured Clostridia bacterium | reverse complement strand
GCTTTTTGAGCCATTTTGATAAAATTTAACGCTTGCTGAACTGCGGAGCGCGACGGGCCGCCTTGAGGCCGTACTTCTTTCTTTCTTTCATACGAGGGTCTCTCGTCAGGAAACCTGCTTTCTTCAGGGAAGGTCTGTAATCGTTATCCGCCTGAAGCAGTGCTCTGGAGATACCATGTCTGATCGCACCTGCCTGACCTGTGAAGCCGCCGCCATGCACGTTGACCAGAACGTCAAACTTTGCTGTTGTCTCTGTCAGTTCCAGAGGCTGGCGAACGATGAGCTTCAGTGTTTCCAGACCAAAATATTCGTCAATATCTCTTTTATTGATTGTGATTTTGCCGCTGCCGGGGATTAAATATACTCTGGCTACGGAAGATTTTCTTCTGCCTGTACCATAATATCTAGCTGCTGCCATTATGCTTTCCTCCTATCAAAATTTGAATTCCAATGTTTCAGGTTTCTGTGCTGCGTGAGGATGCTCTGCGCCAGCATAAACGTGCAGCTTGCCGAACATCTTCCTGCCCAGTGCGTTCTTCGGAAGCATACCTTTTACGGCGTGTTCAATGATTCTTTCAGGGTGCGTTTCCAGCATCTTGTCCATGCGCACTTCCTTCAGACCGCCTACCCAGCCGGAATGACGGCGGTAAATCTTCTGTGTCAGCTTTTTGCCTGTCACAGTCACCTTTTCCGCGTTCACGATGATTACATAGTCGCCCATGTCTACGTTAGGCGCGTACTGAGGTTTGTTCTTACCTCTCAAAATGTTTGCTACCTCAGAAGCCAGACGACCCAGTGTTACGTCTGTCGCATCAATGACGTACCACTTCTTTACTACGTCCGCTTCTTTAGCGATATACGTTGTTCTCATGGTTTTTGCCCTCCTGTCATTAAATTTTGTTTGGCTCGTTGACTTCCCTGCGGTCTGACAGGCAGTCCGCAGGCGATCTCCATTATGCCGGTATCCGTCATAACTTATTGAGCCCCACCTTGAGAAACATTTATCTAAAGCCGTTCCCGGCCTTAAACGCAAATTACAACTTCTATATTATAGTATGTGCTTTTCCCGCTGTCAATAGGTTTTTCCCGAAAATCAGGCGTTTTCGTAATAAATTTCCAAAAGCGTCAGGCCCTGCGGCTCTGCCGTCTGCCCTGCCTGCCGTCTGTCTCCGCTTTCAATAATGCCCGGCAGTGCCTCCGGCGGGAGCTTTCCAAGCCCGACCGTCATCAGCGTTCCCGCGATGATGCGCACCATATTATAAAGGAAACCATCGCCTGTCACGAAAATTTTTACAACATCGCCCTCCCGCCTGACATGGCAGTCAAAAATCGTCCGTACTGTAGACGTAACGCTGCTGCCGGCCGAGCAGAACGCCGCAAAATCATGCCGCCCGATAAATGCCGCCGCTGCGCGGTTCATCTGCTCTACGTCCAGCGGCTTTGCCTGATGGGCAGAATACAGCCGCTCCTTCGGATTTTTTGCAGGCGCGTTCCAGAAACGGTATTCATACGTTTTTTTCACACAGTCAAAGCGCGGGTGAAATCCCGGCGGCACTTCCTCCGCCTTTGTTACAACAATATCTTCCGGCAGGAATGCGCGGACAGCCAGCGGTATTTTTTCCGCAGGTATCGTTGTTTCCACATCAACCACAGCCCTCTGTCCCAGTGCGTGGACGCCTGCGTCCGTTCTGCTCGCGCCGATACATTCCAGCGCAGGGTCTTGGAGCAGTTTCCGCAGAGCCTTCTCCAATTCACCTTCCACTGTGCGCACCTCCGGCAGCTTCTGTTTCTGCCAGCCTGAAAAATTTGTCCCATCATAGGCAATCGTCATCAATATCCGCATGCCGTTCCTCCTCCTGTTTTTCCTGCCCTATCCTACCACATTCCCGTTGTTCCCGCAACAGCCGTCATGTTTTTTCTCCCAAAACGGCAAATTCTGTAAAATTATTATTATTCTTGGGAACCTTTCCTTTTTCCGTTACAATGTATAAGCAGATGCATCTAATCAATAAAAGGAGGTGTCATGCTTGACTTATGAAGATTTACACGACGTCGTTTTGCTGCACGGGAAAAGCATATACAGTTTTTGCCGTCATCTAACGGAAAACGCTGCGGATGCGGACGATCTTTATCAGGAAACATTCCTGAAAGCAGCCGAACTTTGCCATAAAATAAATAAATCGCAGAATCCCCGCGCTTTCCTGATCCGCATTGCCGCAGGCCTTTGGCGGAACAGCATACGGAAGGAAGCCGGACGCAGGAAAATCCTCCCCTTTTCCTCCCTTTCTGACGGGGAAGAAGCGGTTTCCCCGGAACAGCCGCCGGAAACCGCACTGCTCCAGCGGGAAGAAAGCGAACTCCTCTCCCTCTGCGCAAAACGGCTGAAACCCAAACTCCGCCTCCCGCTGTATATGTATTACACCGCGGAGCTTTCGCTGAGCGAAATCGCCTCTATCCTTCATGTTCCAGTTGGAACAGTAAAAAGCAGGTTATGGCGTGCGAAACAGGAACT
Organism: uncultured Clostridia bacterium; assembly: GCA_947036475.1. GTDB lineage: Bacteria > Bacillota > Clostridia > Lachnospirales > Anaerotignaceae > Anaerotignum_A. Next base: position 10,927 of record CAMQRG010000039.1, on the reverse strand, counting down.
GAAACATGATTTGGAGGTGCATGGCTATGAAACATAAACTTTCGCAGGAACAATTTGAGGAACTGCTGCGCGGCACGTTTGCCCCGGACAAGTCCCCCTCCCCTGAAATCAATCACACGTTGTTTACGTGGCTGGAAGAAAAGGAGTTGTATCGTATGGAACATAAATTTGTTGGAAAAATCCCCGTACTGGCGGCAGCCTTCTGTCTGCTGCTCACCGTTTCCGTTTTTGCCTCCTGGCATTTTCTGAGCGCGTCCTCTGTCGCGGAGCAATCCATTCCGGAACTCAGTGCCGCTTTTGAGCAGGAAGACGCAACAAAGGTCAACGCCGTACGCACACAAAAAGGATACATCGTTTCCCTGCTGGGACTGACAAGCGGCGCAGCTTTGGAAAATGAAACAGATGCGGTAGATAAAAACAGTACCTACGCCGTTGTCGCCATTGGCAAAGAGGACGGAACGCCCATGAATATGGACGATTCCTATTTTGCCTCCCCGCTGATACAGGGGCTTACACCCTGGCAGTACAACATTGCATCTATGGGCGGCGGTTACAGCCAGTTTATTGAAAACGGCATTCTTTACCGCCTGTTTAATTGTGATGACATTGAGATATTTGCGGACAGGAAACTGTATCTTTGCGTAACGGATACGCCATTTTACCCCACAGAGGCTTTCCATATGGACGAAGCAACCGGGCTGATTACCGAAGCTAAGGATTTTGACGGCCTGAATATCCTGTTTGACCTTCCGCTTGACCCCGCAAAGGCAGACCCCGAACGGGCAAAGCAGTATGTCGATTCCCTCTGGAATGACTCAGACGATGGTGATGAAGAAATCCCCTCCCTGCCGGAAATGACAGCGGAAGAAATCCTGAAAAAAGGGACTGTCGTTGAAAGCTCCAGAAAAGTACTCACGCCGGATAAAGACGGCATGCTGTCCTATTCCTTCTCCTCAAAAGGCAGCGAAATGAGCGAAACAGCATCGGAAGAATTTCTTTTCCCTGACGGGGCGGAAGGGCTTTCCCCTACGTTTTCCCTCTCTGACAACGGTGCGATACTGTATGAAAAAGCCAAAGATGGCACGATTACCGCATTTTTCGTAGAACTCGGAAACTCATTGGAAGCCATTGACTGACAAGGAGCCTAGAAAAAACCCGACAGAAAACCTCTGCCGGGTTCTTTTTATTTCTTCAAAGTTTTTGCGTGGTACATTCTAATCAGCGCGCCGCCGTCCTCCCTTGCCATTGTCAGATACTCCCATCCGCATTTTTCATAAAAACCCGTATGGTACGTCACCAGATACAATATCGGAACGCCCAAACCGCCCATATCCGTGCGGATTTGCTCCAGCAGTTCCCGCGCAAGCCCCTGTCCACGCACATCTTCCTCCACAAACAGCGCGCAGAGGTTCGGCGTCAAATCTTTCCTGTCGTGGAAATCGTTTTCAATCACGCCCGCGCCCGCCAGTATCCTGCCGTTATCTTCTATCACATACCACTGTGGTACGCCGCCCGGGAATTCCGCCGCGCTTTCCATGCTTTTCCGATATTCTTCCGCAGGAACGCCCCATTTTTCATGGAACCACTGCGCCGCCTGTTCCGTCTGCTCCGGAAATTCCCTCAGTTTTTTGTAAATCCGTTTTTGCATACTTCCTCCTTACCGCACAACATACTCCCCGTCCTGCACGTCTACGGTCAGCGTCGCACCAGGCAGAACATCGTCTGCAATGATTTTTCTTGCCAGCAGGGTTTCCACATTCCGCTGTATCATGCGCTTTAACGGCCTTGCACCAAATGCCGGGTCATATCCCGTTTCAATAATTTCTGTTTTCGCCGCATCTGTCAGCACACATTTCAGCTGTTTATCCGCAAGCCTGCCGTTCAGGTCGTTCAGTATCAAATCAATGATATGCGTAATATTCTCTTTCGTCAGCGGTTTATAGAACACGATTTCGTCCAGCCGATTCAAAAATTCCGGACGGAACGCCTGCCGCAGCATACTCTCGACCGCCGTCCTTGCCTCCGCTGTGATTTCACCGTCCGCGTCAATGCCGTCCAGCAAATGCGCCGAACCAAGGTTGGAAGTCAATATAATGACAGTATTTTTGAAATCTACCGTCCGCCCCTGTGAGTCGGTAATACGCCCGTCGTCCAGAACCTGCAGGAGAATATTGAACACATCGGGGTGCGCTTTTTCCACCTCGTCAAACAGTATCACAGAATAGGGTTTCCGGCGCACAGCCTCGGTCAGCTGGCCGCCCTCCTCATAGCCCACATATCCGGGAGGCGCCCCAATCAGACGGGACACGCTGAATTTCTCCATATATTCCGTCATATCAATACGCACCATGTTTTTTTCATCGTCAAACAGGCATTCCGCAAGTGTTTTGGCCAGTTCCGTTTTGCCCACGCCCGTAGGCCCAAGGAACAGGAAAGAGCCGATAGGCCTGTCAGGGCTTTGGATACCCGCGCGGCTGCGGAGTATGGCCTCCGAGACCTTCGTGACAGCCTCCTCCTGCCCGACAACACGCTCGTGCAGAATGTCCTCCATATGCAGCAGTTTTTCGCGTTCGCCCTCCATCAGCCTTGCAACGGGGATTCCCGTCCAACGTTCGATGATACGGGCGATTTCCTCCTCCGTCACCTTGTCCCGCAGGAGCGTGCTGCGTTCGCTGTTTTCCTCCGCAATGCGCTCCTGTTCCGCCAGCTTTTTCTGCAGCTCCGGCAGCCTGCCGTATTTCAATTCCGCCGCGCGGTTCAGGTCATACTTCCGTTCTGCCGCTTCGATTTCGGCATTTACGTCCTCGATTTCCTCGCGCAGTTTCTGCACAACACCAATCGCGTCCTTTTCATTCTGCCATTTCGCCTGCAACGCCGCGAAATTTTCGCGCATTTCCGCAAGTTCTTTCTGAATCTCCTGCAAATGTTCCCTGGATAACTTGTCGTCCTCTTTTTTCAGTGCAGCTTCCTCAATTTCATACTGTATAATTTTCCGTTGTATTACGTCCAGTTCTGTCGGCATGGAGTCCATCTCCGTCCGTATCATTGCACACGCCTCGTCCACAAGGTCAATCGCCTTATCCGGCAGGAAACGGTCTGAGATATAGCGGTTGGAAAGCGTTGCCGCCGCAATAATCGCCTGGTCCTGTATTTTTACACCATGGTAGACTTCATACCGCTCTTTCAGGCCGCGCAGTATGGCAATGGTATCTTCCACTGTTGGCTCCTGCACCAGCACAGGCTGGAACCGGCGTTCCAACGCCGGGTCTTTTTCGATATACTGTTTGTATTCGTTCAGGGTTGTCGCACCAATGCAGTGCAGCTCGCCCCGCGCCAGCATGGGCTTGAGCAGATTGCCCGCGTCCATCGCACCGTCGCTTTTGCCCGCGCCGACAATGGTGTGCAGCTCGTCAATAAACAGTATGATTCTGCCTTCGCTCTTTTTCACCTCGTTCAGCACAGCTTTCAGCCGTTCCTCAAATTCTCCGCGGAATTTCGCCCCTGCAATCAGCGCGCCCATATCCAGCGAAAAAATCGTTTTGTCTTTCAGGCTGTTCGGCACGTCCTCTTTCACAATCCGCTGTGCCAGCCCCTCCGCAATGGCAGTTTTGCCTACGCCCGGCTCACCAATCAAAACGGGGTTGTTTTTCGTTTTGCGGGAAAGTATGCGTATCACATTCCGAATCTCATCATCTCGCCCGATAACAGGGTCCAGCTTCTTGCTCCGCGCCTTTTCCACCAAATCTGTACCATATTTTTTCAGCGCGTCGTATGTCGCTTCCGGGGAATCGCTCGTCACGCGGGCATTGCCGCGCACCTCCGCCAGAGCCTTCATAAAACCTTCTTTCGTAACGCTGTACTGCCGGAAAATTTCCTTCAGCGCACGGTTCGGCTCGTTCACCATTGCCATAAATATATGCTCCACAGAAACATATTCATCCGTCATGTTTCCCGCAAGCCGTTCCGCTGCGACAAGCGTTTTTTCCAAATCAGAAGCAACATACGTCTGCCCGCCGCCGCTGACACGCGGCAGTTTTTTTACTTCATTTTCCACTGCCTGTAAAAAGCCGTTGACATTCACATTCATTTTTTGCAGCAGTCCGGGAATCAGCCCTTCCTCCTGCCGCAGAAACGCCGCCAGCAGGTGCTGCTGTTCAATCTGCGGATTGCCATATTCTATTGCGTAAGACTGCGCGTTTTGAATGGCTTCTATTGATTTCTGTGTAAATTTCTGTAAATTCATAAACCATTCCACCTTTCCTATCTATCAAAAACGTGTTGTTTTGTTATCGACAATGACATTATATATTGTTAGCACTCATTTGTAAAGAGTGCTAACAAAACTTTTTTATTTTCCAGCAATAATTTTTTGCTTCGGAAGAATTTCCGGCAAACAAAAAACAGCTGTCAAAGGTTCACCCATTTTGCAGCTGTTTTCTGTATAAATGTATCGTTACCGTTTTTCCAGATAAGGTTCTATAAGCGAATAAAGTGCATCATATACCTCCTGCCCGTCCTTCTGCGTTCCAGCAAGGCGAAGATAGGCATATTTATCCCTATGGATACTGCGGATAACACCGTTAGAAGAAATTGACAGGGAATCCTTATCGAAATACAGCGTAAGCAAATCGTCATCGGCAAGGTCTACATCATTTTGCCCCAGAAAAAAATCACTGAAACCTGTCCCGAAAAACCACGCCTTCCTGCTCAAAATTTCCTGTAATTCTGCATTCCGCTCCAGCGGCACTGTGAAGTTCCATGTCTGCAAAGTGTTTTCGGTTTCAAAGCGTACCGATACGGTTTCTTCTGTGCGGAACCTGCAAAGCGGTTGTCTTGCCGCTGCGAACCAGAGTACGCAAAGCAGCAAAAGCAGTAAAACAATCCAACTTTTTTTCAATTTTTTCATTTCTTTCCCCTTCTCTTCATGTTTTGCAGGTAAAAGTTCCATTGCAAAGCAAAAAAACACCCTCCTGCTTGCTTTACACATTACCATATTTCATATCAGGAAGAAAAGGAAAAAACTAATCTGTAAGAAAAATGTAAGAAAAACCCTCAAAACTCCGCCGCATTCCCGTTGATAATCGTCTGCTCATCTTCCTTCAGCGGAATTATCAAACATTTTCTTCCATTGATTACCTCCGTCTTAATCTCCAGCACTTTTTCACTGGAAACCTTCACTATAATCTCTCCTGCCGGTGTATCTCCCGCCGAAGAATCCTCCGCCGTAAGCTGTTCCCGCAGAGCAAGCACTTCCTTTTGCAATGCCTGTCCCCGTTTTGCCTCGGCGCGTGCGGCAAGTGTTTTTGCATCGAACAGATTTTCCGCCAGCGGCAGCTGTTCACCAAATTCCTCCGCACAGGCAGCCTCCACTTTGGAAATAACTTCTTCCGGCAGCTGTAAGTCGCTTTCAGCAATGGCTTCGCGCAGTGCTGTGGAGGTTAGCAGGACCGGCTCTGTTTCAAACACCGTTTTATGCTCATCAACCATATCGCTCAAATTCTGCTGAATATCAAGTATGACCTCCTCCGCTTCTTCTATCTGCGGCGCAATGACGCTTTCCAGAATCGACTGGAAAGCCTTTTTCTCCTGCGCGGCTGTACGGCGCGGCTCACAGCCCAGCCCCTCTTCTATAAAGCCCGTCCGAGCGTCTTTTGTGTCCTTCGTGTAGTAGCAAATGGCATGGATATCGCTGCTTCGACCGGAAAAAGCAGGGAACAGAAAACCGTTTTCCGGCGGCATGACAATCCAGTCCCTGATACGCGGGCCAATGCGGTTTTCGTCCTTACGATAGCCCAGCGCGGCTTTGGAAAGCTCAACCGGACAAATGGCACAGAGGATATACTCATAGACCTCCTCGGATTCGTCCAGCTTGGCGTTATCCGTTGTTTTGGTGATGACGTCGTACGCGTCATGGAACAGCAGTATCAGGTAATTTCCGGCATAATCATACTGCTCAATAACCAGCTCATAAAACCGTTCCAGCAGCCCATCGGATTTCAGCCTGCTGTCCCGCAGACCCAGCAGGAAATTCTGCTTTTCCGCACCTTCCTCTCCGGGTCGAAAGGACAACTCCAACAGCTGGTTGCCTATTGTGCCGGAAAGCGTTTTTTTTGCAATTTCCAGATATTTGAAAAATTCTTCCTCGTCCAGATTCAGAAAGGTTTCGTCAATATGTAAAATACTGTTTTTCTGGCTGTCCACATAACAGCCGCGCAGCTTCGTAAATGTGCAGTCCTCTTTTTTCAGGCGGCGTTTCAGTTCCGCAATATCTTTTTTCGTCATGGCTTTTGCCCTCCGTTTTCTCCTGAGATTCAGGAAAATTATACAGGAAACGAGAAAGGATTGCAAGGCAGCCGCCCACGTTTATTTTTCGCGAAACCTGCCCAAATGCAGAACGAAAGAACGCGATTTTTGCAAAATAATGATGCAAAAAAGGAAAAATCCTGTTTCTTTTTCTAGGAATTTATGCTATGCTTGAACTGTATTTCATCACTCGCTTTCTATATGAATTAAGGAGGAGGAAAAAAATGAAACATGGCAAGAAAGTATTATCAACGCTGCTTTCTGCGGCGATGGTAATGGGGCTGTCTGTTCCCGTTCTGGCGGACGATATGGACGGAAAGCTGGTTGTTCTGCACACGAACGACATGCACGGGCATTATGAAACGACAGAAGAACAAATCGGCATTGCCGGCGTGGCGGCGCTGAAGGACCATTATGAAGGGCTGGGCGCAGATGTTATCCTGTTAGATGCCGGTGACTTTTCCCAGGGCACCACTCTGGTGAACCATGAAAAAGGTCTGAAAGCAGCGGAGTATCTTGTAACAGCGGGGTATGACGCAGTTTCCCTCGGCAACCACGAATTTGACTTCGGCTTTGAAGCATTGCAGGATATCGCGGCAGTTCTGAAAGCCGGAAATGTTCCCATTCTGGCGGCAAATGTACTGAAAAAAGGTACGAATGATACTTATTTCGGCGCATCTGCCATTTTGGAAAAAGACGGCATGAAGATTGGTATTTTCGGTCTGGATACAGCTGAAACACAGACGAAATCCGCACCCAGCGCTGTAAAAGACTTACAGTTCTTAGACAGCAAGGAAATGTTCGCGGCAGCGCAGGCTCAGGTGGACGCGCTCACAGCTGAGGGCTGTGATTACATCATCTGCCTTTGCCATCTTGGCGTAGACGCAGAAAGCGCGGGCAGACAGTCTACTGATCTGGCGGCAGCCGTAACAGGCATTGACCTGATTGTAGACGGACACAGCCACACAGAGATGGACGGCGGCCAGATGGTCGGCGAAACCATGATTGTCAGCACAGGCTCTTATCTGGCAAACATCGGCACAGTTGTCGTTGACAAGGAAACCAAAGAAGAAACCGCAAAGCTCATCAGCGCGGCAGACTTCGCGGAAACTTTCGCATATGACGAAGAACTGACAAAAATGGTTGCGGCAGATGCAGCAGAAGTAAAGGAAATTTACGAAGGCATTTTCGCAACAACAGAAGTAGACCTTGACGGCGAGAAAGACCCCGGCGTCCGGACAAAAGAAACAAACCTTGGTGACTTCTCCTCCGACGCATACCTGTATGCAGCGCGGGAGTACGTCAAGGAACAGGGCATGGATATCAGCGTTGATATTGCGCTGTCCAACGGCGGCGGCATCCGCGCAAGCGTTCCTGCCGGTGAAATTTCCATGAATACACTGTATACCGTTTTCCCTTATGGCAATACGGTCGTGCTTGTGACCATCACAGGCGAACAGCTGCTTGAAGTTCTGGAAGCGTCCACATTCTCCACACCAACAGCAATCGGCGGTTTCCCCCAGATTGCAGGTGCGGAATATACGGTTGACACCTCTGTGGAGTATAAAAACGGTACACAGTATCCCGATTCTACCTACTTCGCACCGGCAGAACCCGGCAGCCGCGTTACCATCACAAGCGTAAACGGCAAACCTTTCGACCCGAAAGCAAACTACACTGTTGTTGTAAACAGCTTCCAGGCCGAGGGCGGCGATACATACTATGCGCTGACACAGGGCTCTTTTGTGCATGACACAGCAATCGTTGACGCAGATGCACTCATCAGCTATGTGAACTCCCTTGACGGCGTAATTGGCAAAGAATATGCAGAGCCTCAGGGCAGAATCAAGATCACAGGCGAGGCTGCAGCAGAACCTGTTGCTCCTGTTCCTGTTGAGCCCGCTGCTCCCGTTGAGCCCTCTGCTCCCGCAGAGCCCGCTGAGACTGTAACACCTGCGGAAACTGTTGTTCCTGCTGAAAAGGAAGAAATTGACACATCTGTTATTACAGACCTGTACCGCGTCATTGCTGGTGATACGCTTTGGAAAATTGCAAAAGAACAGCTTGGCAACGGAAATAAATGGAATGAAATTTACGAAGCAAACAGAAAGACCATTAAAAACCCGAACCTGATTTATATTGGGCAGGAACTTGTAATCAATAAGTGATTTGAAATACAAATGAACGGAACTGCCGCTGAAATGCAGCAGGACGAAAATGGGGAGGGGCAAAAGCCCCTCCCCTGTTTTTATGCGGCTGGTCCACAAATCCGGCAGACAAAAGGGATTCCAAGGCTCCCCTGCCTAAGAAAACATATCATTTTTCAAGATGCTTTTCCTTTTTTATTGAACACAACAATACTGGCAATAATAGCTGCACCGCCAATAAACGTCCCCGCATTCGGTATCTCCTTTAAAAGCAGGAAACCCATGACCGCAGACAGGAGCGGCGTAACAAAGTTAAAATTCGTTACTTCGCTGATGCGTTCCGCATAGGACATTGCTTCTCCCCAGAAGAAATACGCTGCCGCACTCGGAAAAGCACCCAGGTAAACAATAGCAGCAATTTGTTTATGATTCGCGGCAAACAACTCGTTTACGCCCTGCACAGACCAGAAGCCGAGCAGGAGTGCGCCGCAAAGCATACTGTATGTAACAATTTCAAGAACATTGTAACCCAAAGAGGACAGTTTGCGGTTAATCAGGTTATATCCGCAGAAGGAAACAGCGGCTCCCAGCGTCCAGAGCAAACCAACATTGATAGAGAAAATGCCGTCCCAAAGCAGGAGCAGAAGCACTCCGGCAAATGCCGAAAATATGGCAGCCCAGCCAATCGGCGAAAGTCTTTCGTTATACAAACGAACAGCCGCAATTGCTGTCAGTATCGGCGTAACCGCAATAACGATACTGCTCGTAGCCGAGGTCAGCGTCTGTATTCCTGTGTTGAAGGCAATGAGGTATATGCCGAACCCAAGCGCACCGGAAAGAATAAAAAGCGGCACATCTTTTTTCTTCGGCAGGCGGATATGACGGATTTTTCCAATCAGCAGAAGGAAAACCGCTGCAATCCCGCAGCGCAGAAAGCCAAGAGAATAGGAAGAAAACTGCTCCTGTGCTATTTTTGTCAAAGGAAAGGCTGACGCCCATATAAACACCGTCAGAAGCCCGTAGGCCAGAACTTTTTTTCGGTTGGAAGTCATGTTTTATCACTCCGTTTTGTCATTTTTGAAAACAGGCCGCGGCAGACCGCCGTATTCTGCAACAAATACTATATCATGTTTTTTGGAAAAAACAAGAATTTTAAAGGAATTTGCCAAAAGAAAAATTTTTCTTTTGTTCGTATTTTTCTGCTTGCTTTTTCCAAAAAAGGATGATATAATAAAAAACGTGCTTGAGAGCATGCTACTGTGGCTCAGTTGGTAGAGCAATTGATTCGTAATCAATAGGTCGGGGGTTCGAGTCCCCCCAGTAGCTTCTGAAAACCTTGATATTTCAAGGTTTTTTTCTTTATCAGGGTATGAAATTCTTCACCATTAAGGAGGTTTTGTTATGCTGGAAACCAGACAGACCAACCGTTTTGCACTGCTTTTTTTTCTCTATTTTATAGGGGTGACTTTGGGGCTGGCTTTATTCCCTCCTTTTTATTCCCTCTCCTACGCGGAACAGTCCACGTTGGATTATGTGCTGGCGTTTCTGCCGCCCATCTGTTTTTATTTTCTGTTCACCAAAAAATCCCTGCGGGAAACCCTCCGCCTGAAGCCTTTGGGCTGGAAAAACCTGATACTGGTGTTACTGCTGAGTTTTGCCGTTAAACCGCTGATGGCGTTCTTTTCTTATTTTTCACAGCTGTTTTTTCCCAATCCCGTTGAGGCTTCTTCCAGCGCGATTTATTCGTCCAGCTTTCTCCCCATGCTGTTTACAATCGCGGTGCTGCCTGCTGTATTTGAGGAACTTGTCATGCGCGGCATCGTGCTTTCTGGCTACCGTTCCTTTGGGACGCTCAAAGCCTCGCTTGCAACCGGTTTTTTGTTTGCCATGCTCCATTTGAGCCCCCAGCAGTTCCTTTATGCGTTCTGCGTGGGTGCGCTGTTCTGTGTATTTGTGCAGCGGACCGGCTCTATTTTTTCTTCCATGATACCGCATTTTTTAATCAACGCCGAAACGGTCATTGGAATATTTTCTGCCGGAGCAGATACTTCTGCCGCTGTGTCTCCTCCCGCAACAATGCTGTTTATTTATGTAAGCATTTGGGCACTGCTGTCTCTGCCCGTTCTTGCCGGATTGCTGTATCTGTTTTTTAAGGTCAATCCCCTGCCCGCAGAGCCAGCAACACCCCCAGTCCAAGATGAATCGCTGCCGAAAGCGCGCTTTTTTACGCCGTCTATCCTGCTGCTCTGCGTCGTATATTTCCTGTTGGGGGTTCTTCCCGAACTGCTTTCCTGATTCACAGACAAAAACGGTGGAAGCCTTAAAAGCCAGACTTTCACCGTTTTTCCATTTTTCTCTTACTGTTCCATCTGTTTCCCCAAAAAACCAGCCGCTGTCTGCGCCAGCTTCCCCTCGACTTCCCCCATCTTTTTGTCTTTGGAAAGGAAAACAATTGCCCCCATAGCATCCCCTTCTGC
>CAMQRG010000038.1 GCA_947036475.1 uncultured Clostridia bacterium | reverse complement strand
TACACGTAAGGAGTCGTCGGCAGCGTCAGATGTGTATAAGAGACAGACATATTTCAATGCTTCTGACAGAGTGATATCGCTTTCCGTACAATCCAGAGCAACCTTTACCAACTCGTTTATGCTCCGCAGGAGCGTGTCCGTACTGCAAATTTTTTGCAGCAAAGCCTGTATAAACTGCTGTTGTACCTCTATCCGCTTCAGATCCTTTGCGGCATAACCCATGCGGAAGCGCACAAGCTGTTCCGCCTTCGCACCGTCCAGATGCTGCATGCCAGCTTTCAGGTTGATGACCGGGCCGCCGTTATCGCTCATATCCCAGTACATATCCTGCGGCACATCAAAATCCACGCCGCCCACAGCGTCTACAATCTGCCGGAATGCGTCCAGATTGACTTTCACATAATAATCTATCTGCACACCAAGAATATCCTCCAGCATGGCGACAGAAAAAGCATTGCGGTTCTCCTTTCCGGCATACGCGTGCAGCTCTGTCAGCTTACACTGGCCGTATACGCCCGTTTTATCCGGCACATACTTGTTGTTTTTTTCCAGATAATCTATCATTTCCGGCGTCATCGTCACTCTGGTATCTCTCGGTACGGAAATCAGATGCAGCTCCTTTGTTGTTGTGTTGAAGCTGACAAGCATGTTCACATCCGTCCGGAAACCATCCTCATCTGTGCCGAACAGTGCGACGTTTATGATTTCGTCCTCGATTTCCGTAGGCGCGGCGGCAGCCGCCACAAAATCCGGCTTTTCTGCTTTCGCCTGCCATTTATCCATCGTGACATAGAATTTGGCAGCAGCATATGTCCCTGCCAGCAGCAATACCAAAAATACCACCAGAAGAATGCTTCTGCGGCGATGACGTTTTTCCGCCCGACGCCTTTGCTGCATTTTCTGCTGATAGATGCGGCGGTTTTCAGCCGCACGCGCCGCACTGCGCGGATTATCGCGCCATTCCTCCTGCGAATAGGGCTGGCGGCGCGGACGCTCCTGCCGCTCCTGCCGACGCAGGTAATCATCATTCTGCCTTCTGTGCCGGTTGTAGTCTGCTCGTCTTTCTCCCATAATATGCGTTCCCCTGTTTCTATTTTATCCTGTTATTTCCTCGCAACAGAATAGCTTTCGCCTAAAGATTTGCTGTAATCCTATTATTATAGCAAATTCCGCAAAAGCTGACAATATCGCTTTTTCCATTTTTTAGGACTGCCGCCTTTTTCATGTGCATTCCTTCCATTATTATACACAATTCCAAACGCAATAAAACTACAAATTTCTTAAAATTGCGATGATACCCGCACTCTTTCTGCCCGATTTATGTTTTCTTTCCGAATTTTAAGCAGTATTACCTTTACATTTCGCCGGTTTTTTCGTATAATATCCGAATGCTGCACTGTGCCGGCATAAAAACCCCCTATCAGCACCTATAATAAAGGAGATGTTCCCATGTCTGAGCAGGAACCCCGCAGTTTTCTGCGCCGTATCCTTCCCAAATTGAAAAAACTGGCAAAAACCCTTTCCCCCTTCCTGCGGACTGGCCTGCCGTTTTTTTGCTGCGCGCTTGCCATAACAGGAATCATCTGCGCCATTACTTCCGAACATGTATATCTGCTGGCGGTAAATTTCCTGCACCATCCGCTTCTGCTGCTTCTGAACGTACTGCCGGTACTTCTTGTGATGCTCCTCTTATATTACATCAGCCGCAGAATGGTTTTTTCTGCGGGGCTTACCGCCGGACTTTTCGTAGCAATGGCCCTTGCTGACAGAATCAAATCCTCCATGCGGCAGGAACCGCTTCTCCCCACCGACTTAACGCTGGTGAAAGAAGCTCTCGCCATATTAAAGACCTTCCCTGATTTTACACTGCTCGTGGGTGGTTTCGGCATTATTTTTTTCCTGCTCCTGCTGATTCTGGCCCTTCTGCTTGCCAAAGGACACGAATTTGCCCCAAAGGCCCGGCTGAAAGGTGTTGGCGGCGTTCTGCTCTGCGCGCTCCTGCTGAATTTCTGCTATAACAGCCAGCCGCTTTATGACAGCTTTCCTACAATTGGCAACCCCAATTTTCAGGTCAACCAATACAGTTCCCGCGGGCTGATTTATTCTTTTCTGCATCAGGCAAACGCCATGCAGGTCAAAGAGCCAAACGGCTATATCGCCGAGGCTTTTGAAGCACTGGAAGGACAGCCGGTTTCCGTCAATACGGATAAAAAGCCCCATATCTTTATGATTATGGGGGAAGGCTTTTCCGACCTGAGCGAAAATGAACATATCAGCTTTGAAGGCTACCGCGACCCGCTGGAACAGTTCAAAGCTATCTGCGCCGAGGAAAACGCAGTCAGCGGGCATATCGCAGTACCGAACTACGGCGGAGGGACTTCCAATACGGAATATGACGTACTGACCGCCTGTCCGACACGTTATTTGGGAAGCTCCCTGCCTTCCTACAATTTCATACACAGGGAATTTGACGCGCTGCCCCGCCGCCTGCGACAGATTGGCTATGATACGCTTGCTATCCACCCCGGCGACGCGTGGTTTTATAACCGCCAGAACGTCTATCCTCATATGGGGTTTGACGCCTGCTATTTTTCAGAGGATTCCTTTGATTTGGAAAAACAGGGCAAAGGCGAATTTATCAGCGATGAGGCCGCTGTCGATAAAATCTTCCAGACTTTCCGCCAGCATATACGTACAACGAACGCACCACTGTTCTCTTTTACCGTAACCATACAGAACCATGCGCCCTATGAAGAAAAATACGGTGCGCTGCCGCCCAATTTTTCCACAGACACAGCGCTTTCCCCTGTGGAAACAGACCTTCTCAGGCAATATTTTCAAGGCGTTTCTGATGCGGACGAACAGCTGGGGCGGCTATGGCGGTTTGCCAAAACATCTCCCGAGCCGATTGTGCTTGTTTATTTCGGCGACCATCTGCCAGGCTTTTCCAACGGCATGGATTTTTTCAGCCTGCTGGACTATCCTATTGACGCAGATGGAACCCTTGAGGAGCAGCTTGCACTGTACCAGACACCGTTCCTCATCTGGCAGAATGATGCGGCAAATGAGCTATGCGATATAAAACAGACAGCAGAGAAGGCGGAACTGCCGGAAAACGGCGTTATCAGCTCGCATTTTCTGGGCTCTCTGCTGACGGAACTGCTTGGTATGGACGGCCTTTCTCCGCTCTATGATTACAGCTGTCAGCTGCGCAAAAAACTGCCTGTCTGTGCAGGGGCGATTTATGTAGATGAATGGGGTGCATATACAGATGCGCTTTCCGAAGAAAGACGCGAAGCCGTAAAAATACTGCGGAACTGGCAGTATTACAAGCTGTTCGACCAAAAACTGTAACCAAAAAAGGACAATAGATGCGGCAGGAGGCCATACATCTATTTCAATGTGTCAAAAAAGGCTTCGTATAGCGGGCATAGCCCGCTATACGAAGCCTTTTTTTGTGGAACTGTCGGAATAAAGGGACTTGTTCCGTCAGCGTTCTGAAAAAACACAGAAAGCCTTGAAACTCGCCCTTTTCCTCGTGCGGAACCGCAAGCGGCTTATAGCCGGTTTGCGGAGCAAACTTCCGCAGGCAAAGCCCGTCCTGCCGTATAGCGGCGAAGCCGCTGTTGGCCAGCCGTTGGCTTTTGCCGGCCGCACGGCGGATTCCATTCGGGAAACGCTTTGTTTCCCGAACCCTTCCGCGGTAATTCAAATTAGGCTTTTGACAGTCTGTGTTGTCTTTTTTATATTTCAGCCTGTACGGCTGCGCGCTCTCCTGTTGGTATGCAGGAACATCGCAACGGCTGTGGAGCAGATAATCAGATAGCCCAGCCAGCTGAATGCATCTGAAACCTGGTCAAAAATGAGATACCCCAGAAGTGCGGAAAAGAGTATCTGTGAATAATCGTAAACGGAAATTTCACGCGCAGGCGCATAGCAGTAAGCCATTGTAATCGTAAACTGGCCGCCCGCCGCCGCAAGACCCGCAAGAAGCAGTATCCCCAGCTGCGTCAGCGTCATGGAAGTGTATTGAAACAGCAGATATGGCAACGTGACAACACAGGAAAAAGCGGAGAAGAAAAAGACAATAAACGGCCCTTGCACTCCCCGCTGGCCCAGCGCACGCACATAAGTATACGCAATACCCGCACCAAGACCGCCCAACAGCCCGATGAGAGCAGGAAAAAGTGCCATATGCAGCCCTGTCGGTTTCACAACAAACAGCACGCCCGTAAACGCTGCCACAACACACCCGCCCTGAAACAGACTCACGCGTTCCTTCAATATCAGTATGCCAAATATGACCGCAAAAAAAGGCGACATTTTATTCAGCATGGACGCATCTGCAAGCACAAGATGGTCAACGGCATAAAAATTGCAGAGAATACCAATCGTACCGCATACAGAGCGATACAGGAGGTATTTTTTTGATGTCCTGTCCAGCTTGATTTCAGGGCGTTCCTTCCATAATATGGCCGCGGCAAACAGCATTGCTACAAAATTACGAAAAAAACTTTTCTGAATCGAAGGCAGGTCGCCGGATAGCCTTACAAACAGATTCATCAGGGCAAAAAAGAACGAAGACAAAAGGATACAACAGACCCCCTTGTTTTTCTGGCTCATAAATGTTTTTCCTCCTCTCCTTCGGAGAGGGCGCGCGCTTTGCGCGCTTCTGCCTCCTGTTTGGAATAAATACAGCCGCAGTAATCCTGACGGTACAGCCCATATTCCTGAGATAGCTGGCAGGAACGGCGATAGCCGTTTTTCTTTTTGAAATCAGAAAACAAATATGCTGTGCCGTATTCCTCTGCCAGCTCCCCGCCGATTTCATTCAGCACCTGTGCATTTTTATGCGGGCTGATGGAAAGCGTTGTTGTAAAATAATCAAAGCCGCCCTCTGCCGCTGCCTTTGCTGTGCGCGCAAGACGCAGACGATAGCAGGAAAAACAGCGCTCCCCTCCTTCCGGCTCTGTTTCGCGCCCCTTTGCCATGGCATAAAAAATTTCCGGCTCATATTCTCCCAAAAGGAAGGAAACCGGCGCAGGCAGAGACATTTCCGCCAGAAGCCGCCTTTGTTCCTCCGCGCGGAACCGAAATTCCGCTTCCGGAGAAATATTCGGATTATAGTAGAATACCGTAATATCAAAAAAAGGCGCGAGATATTCCAGTACATAGGAAGAACATGGCCCACAGCAGCTATGCAGAAGCAGGCGCGGGTGCACACCGGACGCAGTAATTTCTTTCAGTGTTTTTTCAAGCACTATGGAATAGTTTTCTTTCAATGGTACTCCCTCTTTTCTGTAAAAACCCTCTTTCATTATCAGCAAGTGTAGCAGGAAACGCAAAGGAAGTAAAGAGGAGGATTGTACGAAAAAAAGAACAAAAATAATTCACAAAAATACAGTTTTTCAGAAAGAAGAATGAAAAAAAGTTTCATGAAATTTCATGGAAAACAGGAAGGATTTTGCACAAATTACTCCTGAAGCAGAAAATGAGATATGGGAAAGAAGAAAATGCTGCCGCGGCAAAAATGGAAAACAGAAAGGAAAAATATACGGAAAACCGCAGAACTCCAACAAAAAAGGCTTGACAAAAAACCCCGCTCATGGTAAAATATCTCACACATTATGAATATGCAAATCACCCCATGATTTCTGCCAGTATAGCATAAGGGAACACAAAATTCAATAAGTTTTTTGGCGGGTGGTGTTTTTTTTAGGCGAGGTGCACGAGAAACATTGGCTGAACGGTTTGTTTTTTATTCATTTTATATGAGGATAGGCGGCATTTCTGCGGTTTATCCAACGCATCAAATTAGAATTTCCTGAATGACCGGGCTTTTGTTCCGGCTGCTGATCAAAGGCAGCTGGTGCAAAGGTCTACTGTTGTTTTGGCAATTCTAAATTTTTTTGGGGCGGAGAACTGGAGCCGCCCTGTATATCGGCGCAAAACCATTATTACGAGAGGTGACAAGATGGAAAAAAACAGAATTCAAGCGCTCCGTTTCGGGGAAACGACAAGGATGAGTTATTCCAAGATTGACGAAGTCCTGACGATGCCCAACCTGATCGAAGTGCAGGAGAACAGTTACCAGTGGTTTTTGAAAGAAGGGCTGAAGGAAGTTTTCGAGGATATTTCCCCTATCACAGATTTCAGCGGCAACCTGATTTTGGAATTCATTGATTTTTCGCTGGATTCCGAACCAAAGTACTCCATTGAGGAATGTAAGGAACGCGATGCGACATATGCGGCTTCTCTGAAGGTAAAGGCAAGGCTTTACAACAGAGAACTGGACGAACTGAAGGAACAGGAAATCTTCATGGGTGATTTCCCCCTGATGACGGAAACGGGTACCTTCATCATCAATGGCGCGGAACGCGTTATCGTCAGCCAGCTTGTGCGCTCTCCCGGTATCTATTATGCGTCGGATTTTGACAAGGTAGGCAAAAAACTGCTTTCTTCCACTGTGATTCCCAACCGCGGCGCATGGCTGGAATATGAAACAGATTCCAACGACGTATTTTATGTACGCGTAGACCGGACAAGAAAAGTGCCCGTAACAGTACTGATCCGCGCGATGGGCGTAGGCACAGATACGGAAATCAAAGAGCTTTTCGGCGAGGAACCCAAAATCCTGGCAACCATCGACAAGGATATCTCAAAATCCTATGAAGAAGGCCTGATTGAGATTTACAAAAAGCTGCGTCCCGGCGAACCGCCCACAGTAGAAAGCTCCGCTTCCCTGCTGAACGGCATGTTCTTTGACCCCAAACGGTACGACCTTGCGCGGGTAGGACGCTATAAATTCAACAAAAAACTGGCTCTGCGCAACCGCATCCGCGGAGCAAGGCTTGCAGAAAACGTAATTGACCCCCTGACAGGCGAAGTCGTTGCGGAAGCAGGCGAAATCATGACAATGGAGCTTTGCGACAAGGTGCAGGACTCCGGCGTAGACGCGGTATTTATCGAACTGGAAGAAAAAGAACGGGCGGCCAAAATTCTTTCCAACCGTGCAGTCTGCATTGATTCCTATATTGAGGAATACGGCCTGACAGCGGAGGAACTGGGCGTGAAGGAACACGTTTATTATCCCCTGCTGGTAAAAATTCTGGAAGAATATCAGACAGCGGAGGAAATCAAAGCCGCTATCCGCGAAAATATACACGAATTGGTACCCAAGCACATCACACTGGACGATATTTTCGCGTCCATCAGCTATGTGATGCATCTGGATTACGGCTATGGCAACGTAGACGACATCGACCATCTGGGCAACCGCCGCATCCGTTCCGTAGGCGAACTTTTGCAGAACCAGTTCCGCATCGGCCTTTCCAGAATGGAGCGTGTGGTGCGTGAGAGAATGACAACACAGGATTTGGCGGTTGTTACGCCGCAGGCGCTCATCAACGTGCGCCCCGTAACAGCGGCTATCAAGGAGTTCTTCGGCAGCTCCCAGCTTTCGCAGTTTATGGACCAGAACAATCCTCTTTCCGAACTGACGCATAAGCGCAGGCTTTCCGCGCTCGGCCCCGGCGGTCTTTCCAGAGAACGCGCAGGCTTTGAAGTACGTGACGTACACCATTCGCACTACGGCAGAATGTGTCCCATTGAAACACCGGAAGGCCCGAACATCGGCCTGATTAACACACTGGCAACATTTGCAAGAATCAACGACTACGGCTTCATCGAATCCCCCTACCGCAAGGTGGACCAGTCGGGCGACGAACCAAGAGTTACGAATGAATATATCTATGTAACAGCAGACGAGGAAGAAAACTACAACGTTGCACAGGCAAACGAACCGCTGGACGCGGAGGGCCATTTTGTACACAAAAAGGTTACGGGCCGCCACCGCGAGGACATCATCGAAGTTGACCGGACACAAGTTCAGCTGATGGACGTATCCCCCAAACAGATGGTATCTGTTGCAACCGCACTGATTCCCTTCCTGGAAAACGACGACGCAAACCGTGCGCTGATGGGTTCCAACATGCAGAGGCAGGCTGTGCCGCTGATGGTGACAGACTCCCCTATCGTTGGCACGGGTATGGAATACAAAACGGCAAAGGACTCCGGCATCTGTGTAATCGCGAAGAACAGCGGCGTTGTGGAACGCGTATATGCAAACGAGATTGTTGTACGCAACGATGATTCCGGACGCGACCGCTATAAGCTGATTAAATACCAGCGCAGCAACCAGAGCACATGCCTGAATCAGAAACCCATTGTAAACGTAGGCGACAGGGTGAAAAAAGGCGACATCATTGCCGACGGCGCATCTACCTGCAAGGGCGAACTTGCGCTGGGCAAAAACCCTCTCATCGGCTTCATGACGTGGGAAGGCTACAACTACGAGGACGCTGTTCTTTTGAGTGAAAAACTGGTACAGGAAGATGTATATACTTCTGTGCATATCAGCGAATTTGAGGCAGACGCCCGCGACACCAAGCTGGGACCTGAGGAAATTACAAGGGATATCCCCAATGTGGGCGAAGATGCTTTGAAAGATTTGGACGACCGCGGCATCGTGCGCATCGGCGCAGAGGTACGGCCAAATGATATTCTGGTGGGCAAGGTAACGCCGAAGGGCGAAACTGAACTGACCGCAGAGGAACGCCTGCTGCGCGCCATTTTCGGCGAAAAGGCGAGAGAAGTCCGCGATACGTCCCTGCGCGTGCCGCATGGCGAATCCGGCATTATTGTAGACGTAAAGATTTTCACAAGGGAAAACGGCGATGACGTCGGCCCCGGCGTAAACCAGCTGGTGCGTGTATATATTGCGCAGAAGCGTAAAATCTCCGTAGGCGACAAAATGGCCGGCCGCCACGGCAACAAGGGTGTTGTGTCCCGCGTACTGCCTGTGGAGGATATGCCATTCCTGCCGAACGGCCGCCCTCTGGATATCGTACTGAATCCTCTGGGTATCCCTTCCCGTATGAATATCGGGCAGGTTCTGGAAACCCACCTTTCGCTGGCGGCGAAGGCTCTGGGCTGGAAAATCAGCACGCCCGTATTTGACGGCGCGAACGAAGTAGACATTATGGATACGCTGGAAATGGCGAATGATTATGTTAATACAAGCTGGGAGGAATTTTCCGAAAAATGGAAACCTCTCTTACAGGGCGATATTTACGACGAGCTTTATGAAAACCGCGACCACCGCGAAGAATGGAAAGGCGTAGCTATCAGCCGCGACGGCAAGGTACAGCTGCGCGACGGACGTACGGGCGAATTTTTCGACAACCGCGTTACCATCGGCTTCATGCACTACCTCAAGCTGCACCATCTGGTAGACGACAAGATTCACGCACGTTCCACCGGCCCGTATGCGCTTGTTACGCAGCAGCCTCTGGGCGGCAAGGCCCAGTTCGGCGGACAGCGTTTCGGTGAAATGGAGGTTTGGGCTCTGGAAGCATACGGCGCGGCATATACTTTACAGGAAATCCTGACGGTGAAATCCGACGATATTGTCGGCCGTGTCAAGACTTACGAAGCTGTTGTGAAAGGTGAAAATATTCCTGAGCCCGGCGTACCGGAATCCTTTAAGGTACTGCTGAAAGAACTGCAGTCCCTTGCACTGGATATCCGCGTGCTGCGGGAAGACCAGACAGAAGTAGAAATCAAGGAATTTATCGAAGATGTAGATGATTTGAATGTAAACATTGCAGGCTATGAGCCGGAGGACGATGAATTCCATCAGCCTTCCCGCCCGATGACGGCAGAAGAAGAACTGGTAGACTTCCTGTTTGACGACGAAGAAGGCGTGGAAGCAGACAACAGCGACCTGCTTTCCGACGATTTCGATTTGGACGAAGGGGAATTTGACCTGGAGGACGAAGACGCTTACGAAGATGAGGACTAAGAAAGGAGAACAAACCCATGAGCACACAGAACACAGAACAGGGGATTGTATTTGATTCCATAAAGATTGGTTTGGCCTCTCCCGAAAAAATCCATGAATGGTCAAGGGGCGAGGTCAAGAAGCCCGAAACCATCAATTACAGAACATTGAAGCCGGAAAAAGACGGGCTTTACTGCGAAAGGATATTCGGGCCTACGAAGGACTGGGAATGCCACTGCGGAAAATATAAGCGCATCCGCTACAAGGGCGTTGTCTGCGACCGCTGCGGCGTTGAAGTTACAAAGTCCAAGGTGCGCCGCGAACGCATGGGCCACATAGAACTTGCCGCGCCCGTTTCCCATATCTGGTATTTCAAGGGCATTCCTTCCCGCATGGGGCTTATCCTTTCCATGAGCCCCCGCGCGCTGGAAAAAGTGCTGTATTTCGCGTCCTATGTGGTGCTGGAGCCGGGCGATACGGATTTACAGTATAAACAGCTTTTGAACGAACGCGAATACCGCGAAGCCTACGACCGCTTCGGCAATACTTTCGAGGCGGCAATGGGCGCAGAAGCGATTAAAAAACTTCTGACGGATATCGACCTGGAAAAAGAATCCGCAGAGTTGAAAGCACAGCTGAAAGATACCAGCGGGCAGAAAAAAGTTCGTATTATCAAAAAGCTGGAAGTCATTGAGAGTTTCCGCCTTTCCGGAAACAAGCCGGAATGGATGATTCTGGACGCTATCCCTGTTATCCCGCCGGAACTGCGCCCTATGGTACAGCTGGACGGCGGACGCTTTGCGACAAGCGACCTGAACGACCTTTACAGGCGCGTTATCAACCGGAACAACAGACTGAAACGTCTGCTGGATCTGGGAGCGCCGGATATTATCGTAAGAAACGAAAAACGTATGCTTCAGGAGGCTGTGGACGCACTGATTGACAACGGCAGACGCGGCAGACCTGTTACGGGCCCCGGCAACCGCGCACTGAAATCCCTTTCCGACATGTTGAAAGGCAAACAGGGGCGTTTCCGCCAGAACCTGCTGGGCAAGCGTGTTGACTATTCGGGACGTTCGGTTATCGTTGTCGGCCCTGAACTGAAAATTTATCAGTGCGGCCTGCCGAAAGAAATGGCGATTGAACTGTTCAAGCCTTTTGTAATGAAAAAATTGGTGGAAGACGGACTGGCGCACAACATCAAATCCGCAAAACGCATGGTGGAGCGGCTCCAGACCGAGGTTTGGGATATACTGGAAGATGTTATTAAGGAGCACCCCGTTATGCTGAACCGCGCACCGACACTGCACAGACTGGGTATTCAGGCATTTGAGCCGGTACTTGTAGAGGGCCGCGCCATTAAACTGCACCCGCTGGTATGTACGGCGTACAACGCGGACTTTGACGGCGACCAGATGGCGGTACATGTTCCTTTGAGCGTAGAGGCGCAGGCGGAATGCCGTTTCCTGCTGCTTTCCCCGAACAACCTGCTGAAACCTTCCGACGGCGCGCCTGTTACGGTGCCTTCACAGGATATGATTTTGGGTATGTATTACCTGACGCTGGAACGCGAGGATTTGAACGCGAAATATGAAAACGACCTGCTTGACGCGGAAGGGAATGTTATCCGCAAGGCGGGCGATATCGTTATCAAAGCGTTCAAAGATGAAAAGGAAGCAATCCTTGCGTATGATAACCACGAAATCGCTTTGCAGGAGGTTATCAGCGTGCGCCGGACGCTGGAATTTGACGGCGTACCGGAAACGAGAATGGTTCGGACAACAGTCGGACGCATCATCTTCAATGAGGCGATTCCTCAGAACCTCGGCTATGTAGACCGTACAAAGGACGAGGATAAATTCCGCTATGAAATCGACTTCCTTGTGGATAAAAAGGGTATCGGTAAAATCATCAACCGCTGCATCAACCGCTGCGGCTCTACGGAGACAGCGGCTGTACTGGATAAGATTAAATCCCTGGGCTACAAGTTCTCAACCCGCGCGGCTCTGACGGTTTCCGTTTCCGATATGGAAATCCCGAAGGAGAAGCAGGAATACCTTGACGAAGCCGAGGAAAAGGTAGAAATGATTACAAGAAAGTTCCGCCGCGGCCTTATGACGGACGAAGAACGTCACGCAAAGGTTATTGAGGCCTGGAACATTGCCAACGACAAGATTACAGTGGCTCTGCTGGCAGGGCTCGGAAAATACAACAACATCTATATGATGGCAAACTCCGGCGCCCGCGGTTCCAACAGCCAGATTAAGCAGCTTGCCGGTATGCGCGGCCTGATGGCCAACCCTTCCGGCGGCATCATCGAACTGCCGATTAAATCGAACTTCCGTGAAGGGCTTTCCGTTCTGGAATACTTTATTTCGGCACATGGTGCAAGAAAAGGTCTGACAGATACTGCGCTCCGGACAGCCGACTCCGGCTACCTGACACGCCGTCTGGTAGACGTTTCTCAGGATATTATCATTCGTGAGTGGGACTGCTGCGAAGGCGATGAAAAAGAGGCTCCCGGCCTGTGGGTTTCCGCATTTATGGACGGAAACGAGGTCATTGAGGGCTTGCAGGACCGTATCCGCGGAAGATGGTCTGTGCTGGATATTATCCACCCCGAAACAGGTGAAATCCTTGTCCCTGCCGACACGATGATTACTGTTGACCAGGCGGAACGCGTGGAAAAAGCGGGCATCAAGAAGGTGCTGATCCGGACGGTGCTGACATGCCGCTCCAACGTAGGTATCTGCGCGAAATGCTATGGCGCGAACATGGCAAGCGGACGGTATGTACGAATCGGCGAATCTGTCGGCATTATCGCGGCGCAGTCCATCGGCGAACCCGGTACACAGCTGACAATGCGTACCTTCCATACGGGCGGTATCGCCGGGGACGATATTACGCAGGGTCTTCCCCGTGTAGAGGAGCTGTTTGAGGCAAGAAAGCCCAAGGGCCTTGCAATTATTTCGGAATTTGGCGGCAATGTGACGCTGAACGATACGAAGAAAAAGCGCGAAGTTATTATCACGAATCCTGAAACGGGAGAAACGAAGGATTACCTGATTCCGTATGGCTCCCGCCTGAAAGTATATGACGGCGACGTTGTGGAGGCCGGCGATGAAATTACGGAAGGCAGCGTGAACCCGCATGACATTCTGAAAATCAAAGGCCTGCGCGGCGTACAGGACTATATGATTCAGGAAGTACAGAGGGTTTACCGTTTGCAGGGTGTAGAAATCAACGATAAACATATCGAGGTTATCGTGCGCCAGATGCTCAAACGTGTGAAAATCGAGGAAAACGGCGATACGGATTTCCTGCCGGGCAGTCTGGTAGACTGGCTGACGTTTGAAAACACAAACGCCGCGCTGGAGGCCGAGGGGCTGGAACCCGCAACAGGCTCACGCGTACTGCTGGGCATTACAAAGGCTTCGCTGGCAACGGATTCCTTCCTTTCCGCCGCCTCCTTCCAGGAAACGACAAGAGTACTGACAGAAGCTGCAATCAAGGGCAAAATTGACCCGCTGATTGGCTTGAAGGAGAACGTAATCATTGGTAAGCTGATTCCTGCTGGAACGGGTATGACGAGATACCGGAATATCGAAATCGAGCCGGAGGGCATGGAAGAAGAAGCGGAAGATTTGGTATATGCCGATGACGACGATTTGATTTAACAGAAAAACGGTGAAAACTCAAAAAAGAGTTTTCACCGTTTTTTTGTACGCAGTTTTAACAGCATAGGGCAGGAACGTCAAGTGTCAT
The DNA here is from genome assembly GCA_947036475.1 of uncultured Clostridia bacterium. Taxonomy (GTDB): domain Bacteria; phylum Bacillota; class Clostridia; order Lachnospirales; family Anaerotignaceae; genus Anaerotignum_A. The sequence continues at coordinate 246 of CAMQRG010000038.1, read as the reverse complement.
CGTCTGCCAAATGGTCCAGTGCATATACACAGCACTGTATAACAAGTTGGTTGAGAGAAACCTCCTTTTTTGCGGCAAGTTCCTCCAGGGAAAAAACCAGTTCTACAGGCATCCGAAAGGTTTTATTGATATGTTCCTGCTTTTTGACTTTGAACATAGTTGTCACCTCGTATGATTTATTATAAGAAATTTTTCATCTAAAAAATACGCTCATAATAATATTGTAATTTACACTATATTTTATCT
>CAMQRG010000037.1 GCA_947036475.1 uncultured Clostridia bacterium | reverse complement strand
AGCGTCTCGTGGGCTCGGAGATGTGTATAAGAGACAGGAGCGGTGCGGCGGTTTCGCTTTTATCCAGTTCCATGTGAAATATGTCGTCCATCGTTTCCCCCTCTATTTCTTCTTTTTTCTTATCTTACGAATCACATTCTATCTCCATTTCTCTGCATTTCCATTCTTCACCCAAAACATGATATGTTTCAGCTATATCCCGGGCTATTTCATGAAAACCAACAGCCTTATAACAGTAATAAGCAGACGGATTGTTTTCAAAAACTCCAAGCGTTGCTTTCTTTGCACCGTATCGTTCAAATACAAATTCCAAACCCAATCGGAGCATCGCTTTCCCATAACCTTTTCCACGCTTATCGGGTTTTATTGTAACAAAGCCAAAGCGCAATTCCTTCGCTGCTTCATCAGGGTTTCTTAATGTAAAAAAGCCAACCATTCCTGTTTCATCAAATGCAGTAAACGGCATTAGCGACTCAACAAATTTGAATTCATTTTGTGTAATCGGATAATCTCCAAGCACCCCCGCCGTCCACTGATAAAATGCTTTTTCATCTTTACACCACGATAGTATTGTATCTACATCGGTAGATTTATATGGTCTTATTCTTAGCATATATACACATTCTTTCTCTATCCTTTATTTACATGGATACTCCCTTCAGCAAACATGAATTTATTAGTCTGCGGAACTTGTTCCGCAGAAATCTTCTCTGCTTCTTTTTTTGAAAGAAAGAAGCGGAGGTTTGGAGGCAGAGCCTCCAAAGTTTTAATCCCAAAGCCTTAATATCTTTTCCTTCCCGCCGCGCCCGCAATCCCCATGCCTTCGCGGTATTTCGCGACAGTCCGGCGCGAAATCTGCACGCCTTCCTTCTGCAAAAGTTCCGTCAGTTCCCTGTCGCTCAGGGGTTTTGCTTTGTTCTCCTGCTCTATCAACGCCCGCAGACGCTGTTTGACGCTGTCGGCGGAAACGGCATCTGCCCCGCCCGCTGCCAGCGCAGTCGAAAAAAACGCCGCCAGAGGATACACTCCCCTGTCACACTGCAAGTATTTATCCTTCACCGCGCGGCTGACCGTAGATTCATGCATACCTATGCTCTGCGCCACATCTGCCATACGCAGCGGGCGCAGCTGTCCGTCCATGCTCAGGAAAAACTCCTTCTGCCGCTCCACAATTTCCGCCGCTGTCTGTTTCAGCGTTGATTCCCGTTTCGCGATGCACTGCAATGCCCATTCTGCCTGTTTCAGCTTTTTCGCAATGTATTCTTCCGTTTCCGCTCCCGCCCCCTGCCGCAGCAGCTTAACATAAGAATAGCTCAGCCGCAGACGCGGCGCGGCAAAGCCGTTCAGCATGACCGTCAGATTGTCCCGCTCCCGCTCCACCAGCACATCTGGCACGACATACTCCACAGGCCGCCCGCTGAAAAAACCGCGCCCCGGCTTCGGCTCACAGCCGCGTATCTCCTCCGCCGCCGCACAGACAGCCTCCTCGGAGGCTCCCAGCTTTCTGGCAATATAGCCCAGCCTGTTTTTGGCCAGCTCACTTAAAAACTCCTCCGCAATCCGGCATGCCAGCCCCGACGCCTCTTTCTGTTTCAGCTGTATCAAAAGACATTCCCGCAGGTCCCGCGCGCCCACGCCGGGAGGGTCCAGCGTTTGCAGCAGGTGCAGGAGTCTTTCCGCCTGTTCTGCCGTAATGTGGTAGCGTTCCTTTGCCGCGTCCAGTGCGCCTGTCTCCAGATAACCGTTTTCTTCCGTACTTTCCGCCAGAAAGCGCAGAACGCGTTTTTTCCGCTCCCCTTCTTTCAGGATATTGATTTGAAACAAAAGATATTCCCGCAGGCTTTCCGCGTCCCGTCTGCCAAAACGGCCGCTCTCCCGTTCCCCCTCGTTTTCCTGCTCTACTCGATAGCCGCCTCTGTTCTGCTCATCGTTTTCCCGCAGCCATTCCAGCTTCTGCAAAAGCCGTTCGCCGCGCTCCGCTGCAAAGGGCGGCTCCTCCTCCCATTCCAGCAGGGGGTTTTCTTCCGCAAGCGTTTTGGCATATTCCGAAAGGGCCAGCGTATTCATCTGCAAAATCTCCACTGACTGCTGCATCCGCTGTGACAATACCTGTTTCTGAGAAAGCTGCAATGACAAATCCATCTAAAGCCCTCCTTTTTCCGCCGTCCGTTTTTCGTTATTCTACCACATTCCCCGCATTTCGACAAGGAACCCCGCCCCCGCTGCGGCAGGCAATTTGCGGAATTTCCGGGGAGTGTCCTATTTGCAGAGTTTATAACTAAACTCAAAACCTTGAGGGCGCTGCCCTCAAACTCCCGCAGGGGACTCAGTCCCCTTGACCCCGATTGCCATCGCACTTCCGTGCGATGGAGAAAAAAAAAATCCCAATTTACAATATTTATAAAATGTGCGTTAGGACACACCTAATTTCCGAAAAACCTTGACAAAAAAAACGCCTGTCGTTATAATCATGATATTATCAGAAAAAGGCTAGGAAAAGAAAGAGTAAGCGTCGGCAGTACCTTCAGAGAGGGAACCAATGGGTGTGAGGTTTCCGGCAGCGCGGCGGTGAAGCGGTCTTTTCAGGCACTCTTTTCCCTGTTCTTAAGGAAAAGAATCCGGCCCTGCGGCGGAAAATGGAGTATGCCGCGGCGTATCCCCCGGCGTTAACGGGTCAGAGCGGCAGCCTTGCGGCTGTAATCAGGGTGGTACCACGGTAAAGTCGTCCCTAATCTTCGGATTAGGGGCTTTTTTTGTCAGAGAAAATCTTGAAGACCATGTGACGCCGTCCCATACCCTGCAAAACGCCGGAATGTATCTGTCTGCACTGTTGACCACAAACTTAAGCGAAAGCAATTTTAAGGAGGAATAACATGAAAAAATTAGGCGTAAACGAAATCAGGGAAGCGTTCCTTGCGTTCTTCGAGAGCAAAGAGCATCTGCGCTTGCAGAGTTTTTCCCTCGTCCCCCACAACGACAACAGCCTGCTGTTAATCAATTCCGGCATGGCGCCGATGAAAGCGTATTTCACAGGGCAGGAAATCCCCCCCAGAAAACGTGTAACAACCTGTCAGAAATGCATTCGCACAGGCGATATCGACAACGTTGGTAAAACCGCACGCCATGGCACATTTTTTGAAATGCTCGGCGATTTTTCCTTTGGCGATTATTTCAAAAATGAAATTATCCCATGGTCCTGGGAATTTGTGACAGAAGTGCTGGAAATCCCCGAAGACAAACTGTATGTCACCATTTATGAGGAAGATGACGAAACCGGTAACATCTGGCACGAAAAAGTCGGCCTGCCCTGGGACAGAATCAAAAAACTGGGCAAAGAAGATAACTTCTGGGAGCATGGCACAGGCCCCTGCGGTCCCTGCACAGAAATCTATTTCGACCGCGGTGAAACATACAGCTGCGGCAAACCGGACTGCGGCGTAGGCTGCGACTGTGACCGTTATATGGAATTTTGGAACCTCGTCCTGACACAGTTCAACGCAGAGGAAGACGGCACTTATACCGAACTGGCATCTAAAAATGTAGATACAGGCATGGGGCTGGAACGTATGGCAACCATCATGCAGGGCGTGGATTCTATTTTTGACGTAGATACCGTCAAAGCGGTACGTGACGCTGTCTGTGCAAAAGCCGGCGTGGAATATGGCAAAGACCATAAAACAGACGTTTCTGTCCGCGTGATTACCGACCATATCCGTTCCGTTACCATGATGACGGCGGACGGCGTGCTGCCCTCCAACGAAGGACGGGGCTATGTACTGCGCCGCCTGCTGCGCCGCGCGGCACGCCATGGCAAACTGCTGGGTATTCAGGGCGAATTTCTGGCAGAGCTTTCCAAATCCGTTATCACATGCAGCGGCGACGCATATCCTGAACTGGTGGATAAACAGGATTACATCTTCAAAATCCTTTCCACCGAAGAAAATGCGTTCTATAAAACGATTGACAAAGGCATGGAAATTTTGAAGGCGGATATTGAAGAAATGAAAGCGGCAGGACAGAGCGTCATGAGCGGTGAAAAGTCCTTCCGGCTTTACGATACCTACGGCTTCCCCATCGACCTGACAAAAGAAATTCTGGAAGAAGCAGGCATGTGTGTTGACGAAGACGCATTTTCGGCAGAAATGAAAGCACAGAAGGAACGTGCACGTTCCGCCCGCGCGAAATCCAACTATATGGGCGCAGCGGAAACGGTTTATAACGAAATTCCCACAGAGCTGCAAACAGCTTTCGCAGGTTATGACGTTTCCGAGGTGGCAGACGCAAAAATTATTGCGCTTGTCGCAAACAACGAAATTTCCGGCGCGGCACAGGCAGGGGACGAAGTCGCTGTATTTCTGGATAAAACACCTTTCTATGCAGAAAGCGGCGGTCAGGTCGGCGACCATGGTACAATACGCACAGCAACAGGCTCTGTTACGGTTACAGACTGCGTGAAGGTTGTCGGCGGAAAGACCGCGCATATGGGTACAGTGGCGGAAGGTACCATTGCACTGAACGACACAGCATCTGCGGCTATTGACAATGCCCTGCGGCTTTCTTCCTCCAGAAACCACAGCGCAACGCACCTGCTGCACAAGGCCCTGCGGACAGTGCTGGGCAGCCATGTGGAACAGGCCGGCTCTTATGTCAGCCCTGACAGACTGCGCTTTGACTTCACACATTTTACGGCAATGACACCAGAGGAACTGAAAGAAACCGAGCGTCTTGTCAATGAAGCCGTTTTTGCAAGCTACGCGATTTCCGCAGAAGAAATGCCGATTGACGCAGCACGCGAAAAAGGCGCGATGGCTCTGTTTGGCGAAAAATACGGCGATGTTGTCCGCGTGGTGGATATGGGCGGTTACAGCATTGAGCTCTGCGGCGGCGCACACCTGAAAAATACGGCGCAGATTGGCTCTTTCAAGATACTTTCCGAAAACGGCGTTGCGGCAGGCGTAAGAAGAATCGAAGCCCTGACAGGCGAAGGCGCACTGAAATATTATCAGGCACAGGAGGACGAAGTCCGTACGCTCTGCAAGCTGGTAAAAGCCGCACCGGAACAGCTTTTGAACCGCGTCGAGCAGCTTCTGGCAGAACAGAAGGAAATGGCAAAAGAACTGGAAAAACTCAAAGCAAAAATGGCAGGCGGCGCGGCAGAAGGTATTCTTTCCGGCAGGGTAGAAATCAACGGCATGGCTGTGCTTGCAGCGGAAGTCAAAGATATGGACGGGAACGCCATGCGCACTCTTGGCGACCAGCTGAAAGATAAACTGGGCAGCGGCGTAGTCGTGCTTGCCGGTGCAAAGGACGGCAAAGTCAGCCTGCTGGCAATGGCAACGGAGGACCTTGTGAAAAAAGGCGTACACGCCGGAAACATCATTAAAGCAGCGGCGGCAGTCTGCGGCGGCGGCGGCGGCGGACGCCCGAATATGGCGCAGGCAGGCGGCAAAGACGCCTCTAAAATTGGCGATGCGCTGAAAAAAGCAAAAGAAATCATCGCAGAACAGACAAAGTAAATAGAAAATGAAATCAACCCTGCTCTGGCTGTGTATCCATGCAGTCAGAGCAGGGTGTTTTATCATAAAAAGGGGCGATACATATGCACACATATGTCACACAATTTGTTATGGCATACCACGCAGAGCAGGACCGCCTGCGTGCGCTCCTGCCGGAAGGCTTTGAATCACTCCGCCCCGTCCTCCGCATCAACGCGGAAATACGCAGAGGTAAAGAGGAAACAATTTATCTGGAACTGAATACACCCGTTGCAGGCTTCGGCAAACGCGGCTGGCTGAACATCGCAAACTGGGAAAGCCCCGCAACAGATATTTCCTGTAAAACAACAAAAAATGCGGCGGTTTTCCACGCCCCCTTTCTGGAAATCCGCTTTACACGCATCGGAAAAACAGGCGGCTGTCCGGCTGAATCCGACAATGACGGCTGTTTCTTTCCCTGTGATACAATAGGGTTCCGTCCTGCCGAACGCATAGACCAGAATAAAGAATTTTGCAGCTGTAAATTTGCATGGAAATTTGACGAAAACAGCGCGTATGGCGCAAGCACTGGCGAAGCATCCATTGCCGCCATGCCGGCAGAGCCGAAAACAAGGTATGACAGACAGGCTCTGACTGCCCAAAATGCCGCCGCAATCCCATGCGGGCAGATTTTAGGCGCATACGCCGTTTCATTCGTGCGCACAGAACAGGAATGAGTTTTCCAGTTCTGCGAAGCATCGGAGAAAAGCATGAGGACAGCGCGGCGGCATAAAATATTTTTGCCCCCTGCTTCGGTTTGTGCTATAATGATATGTAAAGGTAAATCCAAAAACGCAGACAAGGAGGTATTTTTATGCAGAAAGCTAACAATGAAAACATACCGGCAGCAGTCCAGCGGCACCCGTTCCTGATGCGCGCTTTGGCATATGCACCCATTGTTTTAGCGTCCTGCTGCTTCTTCCCGCTCCGGTTTCCAGCGGAGTATCTGGACGGTATGATACTGTTTCTTCTCCTGATAACTGCCTGTAATCTGGGTAATCTGCTTGCCTGTCTGTATGGGAGGGGGAAACTTACCGCCGTATATCTCCGGCTGCTGGCGTTCACCATACTGGGGCTGGCGTTCAGATTCCTTCTGGAATTTGGCGAGGTTTCCAATACATATAACTTCACACCAATAAACACAGTAGTTTTTCTGCTGTTGTTCCCCCTCGGGACAGCCGCCGCATATCTCTTTTTCGCGGCGCGGCGTTTCCCCTGCGCAGACAGTATACAATAAACAGAATTTCAGGCGCAAAACAACATACTGTTTCAAAAAGCGGCTCCTTTCTCTGTTTTTCGTGCATTTTCCGCATGAAACAGGAAGGAGGCGTTTTTTTGTTCCTTTACCCTTCCGGAAAGATGTGCTATACTCGTTAAAACAATTTTTTTCCATTACTGCATATTTTTACAACAACGAATAGTAAAAAACAGCTGTTTTTCGGCTATGCTGATAGAGAGTATGGCGGCATCTATTGAAGGAGGACAATCAGAGTATGAAGGGACATTCACCGCAGAATATATGGGTTTTGCTGCTCCTGCTTTTGGCAGGGGTTGTTTTGGGAGGATTTTTTGCCAGCCTGTTCGGAGGATTTTCCGGGCTGGGCTGGCTGGCGTATGGCAGCAGTTTCGGGCTGACCACACCGCTTGTGCTGGACCTTGGCGTGCTGACGCTGCAGTTCGGCTTTACCATACGCTTTACCATTGCCGGACTTATCGGCATCGTACTGGCGTTTTTTCTCTACCGCCGGTTGTGAAATAACCGGGGAGCTTTGCGCGTCTCGCAGTTCTTAAGAAATTCCAAAATATACGCGTCTTTTCTTGAAAAAACAAGCAAAAAGATGTATGATAAAATATAAGGCAAAATTTTCAGTATCCATGAAAAAAACAGTCAAAAAGTATCAAAAACACATGAAAAAACAATCAAAATGAACTGAAATCCAACGCACGCCCGCAGGGCGGCTGATGCATAGTGAAAGGGGTAAATTATGTTTTCCAAAGATATGGGTATCGACCTTGGCACCGCAAACACGCTGGTATATATGAAGGAAAAAGGCATTATCGTAAATGAGCCTTCCGTTGTCGCTATCAATACACAGACAAAAGAAGTTCTTGCCGTTGGCAACGAAGCAAAAGATATGATTGGCCGCACGCCCGGCAACATTGTGGCAATCCGCCCGATGAAAGACGGCGTTATTGCGGATTTTGACGTAACGCAGGCAATGCTGCGCTATTTTATCAATAAAGCATATGTCCGTTCCATGTTCGGACCAAAACCGCGCATTGTCATCTGTGTGCCCTCCGGCGTAACAGAAGTGGAAAAGCGTGCAGTCATGGAGGCGGCTGTTGCCGCCGGTTCAAAAGACAAGGACACCTATCTGATTGAGGAACCCATGGCGGCGTCCATCGGCGCGGGGCTGCCCGTAGCCGACCCGACAGGCAGCATGGTTGTAGATATCGGCGGCGGCACGAGTGAAGTTGCAGTCATTTCCCTCGGCGGCATCGTCACAAGCACGTCCCTGCGCGTAGCGGGCGACGCTTTGGACAACGCCATTGTCAACTACATCAAGCGTGAGTTTAACCTTGCCATTGGCGACCGTACTGCAGAGGAAATCAAAATCACCATCGGCTCCGCGTTTCCTCTGGAACGGGAAGAAAAAATGGAAATACGCGGGCGCGACCTGCTGAGCGGTCTGCCCAAAACGATAGAGGTCAACTCTATCCATATCCGCGAGGCTTTGAGCGAGCCTGTCGGCTCCATTATCGACAGCATCAAACAGACGCTGGAAGCGACGCCGCCGGAACTTGCGGCAGATATCATGGAATACGGTATCACACTGACGGGCGGCGGCGCGCTACTGCGCGGGCTTGACGAACTGATTACGTCAGAAACAGGTATGCCAGTGAATATTGCAAACGAACCTCTGAACTGCGTCGCTTTGGGCACAGGACTTGTTCTGGAGCACATTGACACGCTGAAATCCGTACTCGTTTCGCCCAGAAAACCGATTTTCTAAAACCTGAAGACTATGGGGGCCTGCCCCATACTCCGCAAGGAATTTCATCTTTTGACCTTTTTTCACCGCACATTCATGCGGTGGGAACGTCTATATAAAAATTTATCTCCATCGCATGAAATGCGATGGCAATCCCGGGTCAAGGGGGCGGTGCCCCCTTGTGGGGTTTGGAGCAAAGCCCCAAGATTTCCAAAGCCATTGAAAGGAGCGTTCGTTTTGCAGCAGTTCCTGGAACGCCATAAAAAGCATATTATCCGCGCGGTTACGCTTGTGCTCGTCATCGTTGCCGTAGCCGCAAGCTGGAAAAACATAAACGCCACACTGCTGGAAAGTGCCATCGGCGTTGTTGTCACGCCCTTTCAGGACCTGACAACAGGCATCAGCAGCTGGGTAAACACAAGCATCACCTCTGCCCGCGAAAAACGGGACCTGAAAACAGAAAACGAGGAGCTGAAAACCCAAATCGCGGACCTTTTGGCGGAAAATAAGCGTCTTTCGCTCTATGACGAGGAAAACAAACGCCTTTCCGCCCTGCTGGACATTGCCCAGCGTTATCCTGAGCTGGAAAGCACAGGCACATCTGTCATCGCCAAAGACCCCGGCGTATGGTACGATGTTTTTACAATCGACAAAGGCACAAAAGACCAGATGACCGCCAATATGGTGCTCATCGCGCCGGAGGGACTTGTCGGCAAAGTGCTGGAAAGCGGGCTGACCTATTCCAGCGCGCAGTCCATACTGGACAGCCGGAGTTCTGTCCCTGCCATGAGCCTGCGCACAGGCGACCTCGGCGTTGTCAAGGGCAGTTACACGCTTTTGAACGAAGGCCTGTGCACTATGGAATACATCGACGGAGAAGCGGAAATTATGGTAGGCGATGAAATCGTGACTTCCCACCTTTCCGATATCTACCCTGCCGGAATCCCCATCGGCAAAGTGGCAGAACTTGAAACAGACCCGAACGGGCTGACAAAATACGCCATCATCGAGCCTTTCGTGGATTTGAAGCACCTGACTACCATACTCGCTGTCAGCAAGGGCAGCAGCGGGGAAACCATACAGCTGGAAAATCAAACGGAGGATACCCCATGAGGCTATTGATTACGGCCCTGATGGTTCTTGTCAATTTCATATTGCAGACTACGCTGCTCCATATGTTTGCCATTCGCGGCGTTCTGCCCAATACCGCGCTGATTATTGCCGTTTCCTATGCACTTCTGCGCGGCAGCCGGGAAGGCGCGTTCGTTGGCATTGGCGCGGGGCTTTTGCAGGATATTTTTTTCGGCAGTACGCTCGGCGCGTATGCCCTGCTCTATGCTGTGCTTGCCGTTCTGTTCGGGCGCAGCCAGCGTGATTTTTACCGCGAAAACTACCTTCTGCCTGTGCTGTTTTGCAGCATTGCAGCCTGCCTGTGCGAAGGCGCAGTGTATATGGCCGGCTTTGTATTTCAGGGAACGGGCAATCTGCTTTATTTTCTGTTTCAGGTCATGCTGCCGGAAATGGTATATACCGCCGTTATCACCGTCCCCATCTATCGAATACTGTTCGGTGTAAACGACTGGCTTGAATTGAAAGAAAAATATAAATACCGCTTGTTTTGAATCGCCGCTTTGCATATATGCCTTTGCGGCAGGCAGGGTATTTCTGATACCCTGTTACGGGAGGAATAGATGAGAGATTATTTGGAACGGTATCTGGAACATTTTCTGGATTTATGTAAAAACAGAATATTCGTAATGCTCTGCGGCATTATCGTGATGTTTTCGGCTATCGCCCTGCGCCTGTTTTCGTTACAGATTGTACATGGCGAGGAATACCGGGAATCCGTTATGGTCAGCACATCAAGACAGCTGAACGTCCCTGCTTCCCGCGGCGGAATATACGACCGCTACGGCAGGCCGCTTGCGGTCAACCGCGTGGCATACAGTGTGCAGGTGGACGGCGGCGTTACGCAGGAATTTTCTGACGAGGAGGAACGTGCGCTTATCGGTGCATTGGTGGATTATCTTCAGGCAAACGGCAGCACGCAGGTCGATTCCCTCCCCATCACATCACGCGCGCCCTATTCCTTTACCTTCACAGGAACGGCGGAGGAACGGGAGCGGCAGGAAACCCGCTGGAAAAGTTCCATCGGGCTGAAGAAAAAACAGCTGGAAATGACTGCCGGGGAATGTCTGGATTACCTGATGGAGCAGTATAACGTCCCCGAAACGCTGCCGCCCAACCAGAAACGGACATATCTTTCCATCGCCCTGAGCGGAGACCGGAATATTATGGCTTTGACGCTGGCAATGAAACTGAGCGGCTTCGGTGAAACTTTTTCCGATGAACTCCCATTGGAACGGGAATACCCCTATTCCTTCCAGTTTAACGAAAACGCTGCACGTGAAAAAAACTGGAAAGAAAGTATGCAGATGGAAGAGGAACAGCTGCAATATGATTCCCTGCAAACGCTGGATTATCTGCGGGATTATTTCGGTCTGCCTGAGGGCCTGCCTGAACAGCTCACCCGCGATACGCTTGGAATCCGCTATTCCCTTTTTCTGAAACGCTATCAGCAGTTCCAATCCGTCACGATTGCCACTGTTGTCAGCGATAAAACGCTTGCCTATGTAGAGGAAAATCAGGATATTTTCCCCGGCGTAACAATCAGTACGGTTTCCCTTCGGGAATACCCACAGGGGAAATATTTTTCCCATATTCTGGGCTATATCCGCCAGATGACGGAAAACGACTACCCGCTGTATAAAGATGACCTTGCTCCCGACGGCTCCCCGCTGTATACCACAACGGACATCGTCGGACAGGACGGCATGGAACGGCTTTATGAACGCCAGCTGAACGGCGTAGACGGAAAAGTCGAAATCGAAGTTGACAGTCAGGGGCGTCGCATGAGCGTCATCGACGCCACAGACCCCATCGCCGGAAAAGACCTTTTCCTGACGCTGGACAGCGAACTTCAGAAAACTGCTTTTGATGCACTGGAAAACCAGCTGAAAAACGCCATTGTATCCAAGCTGACGACCTCAGGGAAAAACGCTGTTTCTACGGCAGAACTGTTTTCTACAATGATTAGCGCAAACCACATTTCCTCCTCCAAGCTGATGCGGGCAGAGGGCGGTGAGCAGCGCGCACTGTATGAACGTTTCCTCACCTCCGAGCCGGAATTTGACCCTGAGCAGGACGATGCCGTTACCGCTGTGCAGAATTTCCTGCTGGACGGCGTATCCCGCGGGACAATACCGCCGCGTCAGTTCATACTGATTATGGCGGAACAGGGCGTTATCACTCTGACGGACGAGGAGCGGAACGCCGTTGCAAGCGGGGCAATGGGCCCGCTGACCGTTATATTGAACAAACTGCAAAGCGGCGACCTTACCCCCGGCGAAACCGCACTTGACCCCTCGACAGGCTCTGTGTTCGTTTCGCAGGTGGGCAGCGGGCAGGTGCTGGCAAGCGTGGCCTATCCCTCTTATGATAACAATGAACTGGTCAATACATTCAATAATTCGTATTATAACAGTCTTTTGGAGGATACTAACACGCCGCTGGTCAACCGCCCTTTGAAGCAGAAAAAAGCCCCCGGCTCTACATTCAAAATGATTTCCGCGCTGGCCGGGCTGGAAACCGGAACAATCACCCAAAACACCGTTATTCAGGATAAGGGTATTTTCACCGATACAGGCTTTCCATACGCCCGCTGCTGGATTTACAGCAACACAGGCGGCAACCATGGCAGCCTCACAGTAGCTCATGCACTTGAGGTTTCCTGCAACTACTTCTTTTACGAACTGGCTTACCGCATGGGCAATGCTGAAAACGGCGGCACAATAGAATCCATCACAACGCTGAACGAATACATGGCAGCATTCGGGCTGAATACCTTCACAGGGTTGGAGCTGGACGAATACGGGCCGACAATGGCGTCACCTTATAATAAGGAACGCGCGGTCAAAACGCTCAACCCTGACGCAAGCACGAGCCGAACCCGCTGGACAGACGGCGATACCATACGAACCATCATCGGCCAGTCCGTAAACAGCTACACGCCGGCGCAGATTACAAAATATATTTCCACGCTTGCCAACGGCGGCACGCTTTACAAGCTGCATATGGTAGACCATATCCAGAACGCTGACGGCAGCCTTTATCAGCAGACAGATGAAACTGTGGAAAATGTCACGACCTTTCAGGAGGAAAATTTGCAGACGGTTTACGAAGGGATGCGGCTTGTTGCCTATGGCAGCCGCGGCACGCTCCGCCGCCAGTTTGACGACCTTCCTGTGGAAGTCGCAGTAAAAACAGGCACAGCGGAAGAGGATAAAAACAGAAGTTCTCATACATGGTTTGTCTGCTTTGCCCCGGTTGATGACCCGCAAATCGCCATAACAGTCATGATTCCGTTTGGCGAAGGCAGCGGCGCGCTTGCGCAGGAAGTCGCCAAGTCCATTATACGGGAATACCTCGGGCTGGATTACCAGCCGCAGAATACGGCAATGCAGACCATATTAGCAGAATAAGTTACACAGGAGGGGAAAAAGTATGAATCAGGAAAACTATGTAATATTCAAAGGCACAAAAGACGGCGTAACAGTCCTGTTTGATGCAGATGCGCCTTTCGAGGAACTCTGCCAGCAGCTGGAAAAGAAAGTCGAAGAAGCGGGGAAGTTTTTCGACAATGTAAAGACCTCTTTGGCCTTTAAGGGGCGCAGCTTTTCCGATGAGGAGGAAGAAACACTGTTCCAAATCATCACCGAGCATACCTCTATGGAAATCACATTCCTGAAAACGGAAAACAACGAGTTGAAACAGCTTTCCGACCTGCTGGAAAGGGAAATGGCTCCGCATAACCTGACGAAATTCCATAAAGGCTCCCTGCGCAACGGGCAGAAGATTGAATTTGACGGCAGCCTTGTCATTGTGGGGGACGTAAACCCCGGCGCGGAAATCAAGGCAAGCGGGAACATCATTGTTCTGGGGCAGCTGAAAGGCATGGCACACGCAGGCTGCAAAGGCATGACGGACGCTTTCATCTCAGCTGTTTATATGGCTCCTGTGCAGCTGCGCATTGCGGATATCATCACGCGTTTTCCTGAGGAAAATAAAAAAGGCCCCAAGCCGCCTGAATATGCATTTATCCAGCAGGGACAGATTTTCGTGATGGCTTTGGCATAAAACAGTCGTTTCCATACGTCTTATTGGAACGGCCCCGACCCCAGACTCTAACCGGCAAAACTTTTGTTTTGCCGTTTTTTTTGATTCAGAATTGCCCCCTCCAGATATGGACGCAAAAAAGGAGCCCCTTTCGGGGCTCCTTGCAGTTATCCATTCTTTCTACCTTTCCGGTCAGAAATTATTTCTGGTTGCCGTTCAGAGTA